>JAYVFX010001254.1:0-4000 GCA_043772795.1 Deltaproteobacteria bacterium | reverse complement strand
CTAACCCTGTGCCGCAGGGAAGCCTAGCTATCACCAGTGATGGACACTATTGGGGATTGGGGATTGGCAGAGACGGAGATGAACTTATCTCTTCTGTTTCCTATTTCGAAATCCGCAATCTACAATAGAAGGCTCTTTACCTCCCTGCTCAGTGATTAACGATGAGCTACCTCGTTCTTGCGCGTAAGTGGCGACCGCAAACCTTCGACGAAGTCGTAGGTCAAGAACATGTGACCCGCACCCTACGCAATGCTATTACCAGCGGGCGTGTCGCTCACGCTTTCTTGTTCACCGGTCCCCGCGGTGTAGGAAAGACCACAACTGCTCGGTTGTTGGCAAAAGCGCTCAACTGCGAACAAGGTCCGACCGCAGAGCCATGCAACAGCTGTAGCAATTGTACGGAGATTACCGCTGGCACTGCACTCGACGTCTTAGAAATCGATGGTGCTTCGCACACCGGAGTCGATAACATCCGCGACCTCACCGATGGGATTCAATACCGCCCCGTGAAGAGTCGTTTTCGTGTTGTCATTATTGACGAAGTCCACATGCTGTCGAATGCCGCGTTCAATGCCCTGCTCAAAACCCTTGAAGAACCACCGCTGCATGTCAAATTTATTTTTGCCACGACGGAATCGCATAAGATCCTGGCCACGATCTCATCACGCTGCCAGCGGTATGACTTTAAGCGGATTCCGCTACGTGAGCTCATCCACAAGTTGCGGACGATCGCCGAGCGCGAAGGTCTGACGGTTGATGATCGAGGACTGGCGCTACTCGCTCGCGAAGCTGACGGTAGCTTGCGCGATGCCGAATCCCTGCTTGATCAAGTGGTCGCCTGGAGTAGCGGAACGATCAACGAACAAACAGTGCAGGAAGCGCTTGGTGTAGCCGATCGGCAAGCCTTGTTCCGCCTCGCCGAAGTCGTGTTAGCCCAGAACCCAGCCGCAGCACTGCGTGTAGCTGGAGATTTGTATCAGCATGGTTACGATCCACGGCGGCTCTGCCACGATTTGCTTGAACACTTCCGCAACCTTGTCTTAGTAAAGGTCAACCCAGAACTGGCCTCACTCGCAGATTTACCAGATCATGAGATCACTGAAGTCCAGCAACAAGGGGTACTCCGCTCGCTCGAAGACCTGCAACGACTTTTTACGATCACCCTGCGAGCAGAAGAAGAAGTCAGCAAAACCGCGTACGCACAGTTGGTTGTCGAAATGACTTTGGTCAAACTCGCCAGTCAGCCGGCAGTGCTGCCGATTGACGAAGCGTTAGCCCGACTGGAAACCGTAGCCCAGAGTTTAAGCGGAAATGGTCCACCGTCGTTGCCAGTAAGTCAGCCACGCCCGTCTCTTTCCCAATCCGTTGCTCCAGTCTCAGCACTTCGTCCGCCCACGCCACTTTCCAAAGAGGGACCTCCTACTCTTCGTCCCCCTGCAAGCCCACGTCGCGAAGAACCTCCAGTCTCTCGCGCTGTTTCATCCCTTACTCAGCACGCAGAGGACAGTCCCCGCGTAGAGGAAACTGCCATTGCTGGCACCGACCAACAGCAAGCATGGGACAGATTTCTGGCTGCCGTGCAAAAAGAGAAGATCTCGGTGTTTTTCGCACTAAAATCGGGTCGTCTTCTTGATATCACGCCGACAAGTCTTCACATCGGGCTGGATAAAGAGCCATATTTTAAGGAACTCTCCCGGAAAGATAATGTTGCTCTCCTCGAAACTGCAGCGATGCGGGTCTTTGGCCGCCCTCTGACGGTAGAGGTAACGAAAGGTGGTACATTGCCTCCACCCTCACAACCCTTGTCTGTACCCACAGTGGGACAAAGCCCGCCTCCCCAAAGCCAACCCGCAGGAGGTGATCCCCTCGTCAAAACCGTCCTTGATGTTCTGGGTGGAGAAGTACAAACAACACGTTCGCATCGACTATCCAACGATCCGTCACGATAAGGAGCACCTATGGCAAACATGGGAGACTTGATGAAGCAGGCCCAGCAGTTACAAGCAAAACTGACCCGTGCCCAAGAGGACGCAGCCCATAAAACGGTGGAAGCGTCTGCCGGGGGAAATATGGTGACCGCGGTCGTGAGCGGGCGGCTGGAGATTGTCTCGCTCCGGATTGACCCGACAGTCATCACATCTGGTGATAACGACATGCTGCAAGATCTGGTGATCGCCGCTGTGAATGAGGGGCTACGTAAAGCGCAGAAACTCATGGCAGATGAAATGGCGAAAGCCACCGGGGGCATGAAGATTCCTGGCTTAACGGCCTAAATGGGTATGCCCTCTCGCGTGTGGTACTAGGAGCACCATGCAGCTCACTCCCGCACTGGCTCGTCTTGTACAAGAGCTGGGAAAACTCCCAGGCATCGGCGAAAAGACCGCGACCCGCTTGGCACTTTTCATTTTAGGAGCGGATCGTGAGTACGCCGAAAACTTATCTGAGGCGATCTGGGCGGTAAAAGCGGAAACCACCTTTTGCCAACAGTGCTTCAGTCTTGCCGAAGGAGACTTATGTCCCGTTTGTGGTGATCCCAAACGGAGTGATGAGTCAATTTGCGTTGTCGAAGAACCTGCAGATCAGATGGCGGTTGAACGAGCACAGGGATATCATGGCCGTTATCATGTTTTGCAGGGCGTTCTTGCTCCCCTTGATGGAGTCGGCCCAGAACAACTCAGAATTACCCCACTCATGGAGCGACTCCGCCGTGGACAAACCCGGGAGGTCATCATCGCCACAAACCCGACTGTGGAAGGAGAAGCCACGGCCTTGTATCTCGCAAAACTGATTAAGCCACTTGGCATTCGTGTCAGTCGCATAGCGCACGGCATTCCCGTGGGCGGGGACGTTGAATACATTGACGCTGTTACACTCGGCCGTGCCATCGAAGGTCGGCGGGAAATGTAAGGATGGCTTACAAACAAACCATGCGCTTTACACCTTGGCATCCCTTTGCTACAACCCCCCCTGTAATCCTCGGTAGCTCAGTTGGTAGAGCAGCCGGCTGTAGACAGTTGCAGCTTCCACAGGAAACTGTGGTTGAAACATCGGGTGAATTCAGGGAACCCTGCCCCGAACAGATTCGGAATGGTAACCCTGAGCGAAGCCTGCTGAAGGGGTAATAGTAAGCAGGAACGTGCAGAGACTAGAGGCTGAGGAACCCATCCCAATAACGCCTCATTAGCGCCCGACACCTCCACCCTACTTCGGTGGGGCAGGTGAAGAGATAGTCCAAGCCCAGGAGAAATGCTGGGGCACTTGTAACCGGCGGGTCGCAGGTTCGAGTCCTGCCCGAGGAGCCAATTTTCTAGCGGCCGTCAGCCTCAACTCTGGCGGCCGTTTTTCTTTGCCCAATCCGGGTACACCGATCTGCCCAGACAAATCCACTGCGTTCTCAAAAAAGTGAGACTGGTCCCAAACCGGAACTTGGAAAAGGATCGATCTTGGTGCTACTCTTATCATATAGCAACTCGCTCCTGGAGAGGCACTCACTACACATATCGGGGTCTATACTCGATGAAAAAGAAGAACAGAGTCCAAACGAAAGCCTGCCTCGATCCCGGAGCATCAGACTCTCTACTCGCAATCCTAATATCCTCACTCTGAAGAGAACCATCATGTACAACGACTTTTTTGGCTTTCGCGAGCGGCCTTTTAGCGTGACCCCCGATCCTCGGGTCTTCTACACTACCCCTGCGTACCAACAAATCTACAACAACATTGTCCAGAGTGTTCACGATGGCACGAGTTTGTCTGTCGTGACCGGTGAAGTAGGAACAGGGAAGACCACAATGTTACGGCGGATCATGCGAGACCTCGAAGGCGCTGTCCGTTTTGCCTACTTTACCTATACGACACTCCCGTTTGAGGATCTGCTCGATTTTCTCTGCCAAGATCTTGAGATACCTCACGAGCAGGGAGGGCAACTCCAAAAACTAAAAGCACTGCAAGAGTTTCTTATCGCTCGGAGGTACGAAGGGCAAATTACGGCACTCCTGAT
>JAYVFX010001253.1:0-65483 GCA_043772795.1 Deltaproteobacteria bacterium | reverse complement strand
TCATAGATTGGGGCAGCCCCCGCCCCGTCCCCAAAAGGCGACACCCCGTCACCCATCGGTGTCTCAACGTGGTGACACCTTCGCACACCGGCTGTCGCCTGGAGTGGACACTTACATTCTCTAGAATGCTCCACTATTTGTATACAGTCAGCATTCTGTCACCTAAAGGAGACAGTTATTTGTATACAATGGGGTGTCCATGGGTCAAATTGACCGTGGCTGGTAGTGGGTAGATGAAAAAATTCCGGTTGTGGTAGGGGTTGGAAGGGCGGGGGTCGCATTGTCCGGTAACCCCTCACCACTGTTTCACCTTCTGTATACAAATACCCCATTAACCCCACTACATCTTTAGGCTACCGAAAATTGTAACGGTGACACAAAAACCCTTGTCGGGTTGTGGTACATTCGGTACTTTATAGGTATACAACTGCACCACCACAACCGCACCCACACACAGGGTTACCACCATGGAAAAGTACACCATAGCCATTTTGACCGATGACGAGGGTAACCGCAGTGTGTACTACACAAGTGGACACGTGAACAAAGCACACTTCGGTTACTATGCCCTAGGGTACCATGCCAAGGTACAGGTGACCGAGAACCCTACCCTAGTGGACGGTGATGTACAGTTTTGCGACATGACTGACCAACATACGGTAAAGGTGACCCATGCGTTTTACCACGAGGACACCTGCCCCTCCGGTACCGGCATTTAGTAACGGGGTTAGTGGTGCAACTCCACCCAACCCCTTAGCAGTACAGTACGGAAACCATTTACGGAGAAACAAATGCCTGAACACCCATGTGCCCGGTGCGGTGCCCCCACACAAGAAACGGACCTAGTGTACTTGGACCGTGCGGATGACTTTGTGTGCCAAGGGTGTGCCAAACGTAGTGCCGCGCGGGTAGCCGCCTGGAAAGTCCGCCGGATAACCGTTGCCCGCATACTGGCAGGGTCAAAATGACCGCAGACCCCACCGGGTATCTCATAATTGAGGTGCTGGGCGACATACACTACTAGGGTGCGGTCACACTGGGCGGAGACAGGTTGTGGTACATGCGGTAAGTTGTAGGTACTGGGCAAGTGGCGGTGTTTCGGGGGTTCAAATCCCCCACCCAGTTTGCCCCGGTCAAATGTACCGGGCAGGTATCACCACCATCACAAAGGTAAGGTATACAATGGAAACCAACACCCTGCCGGTCGAGACGACCGAGACCCACGCGCAGGTCGAAGTGACCGCCGCCCCCGCCCCCAGCAAGCAGGAACTGCTCGATGCCGACCGGCGTGCCAAGCGTGCCGCCAAGGCGACCGAGAAGAATGCCCGCAAGGTTGCCAACGCCGCCAAGCGCGCGGACGGTGTGATCGGAACGATCCGTTCCATGCTCGAGCAGCCCACCGGCGCCACCCGCAAGGAAGTGCTCGATGTGCTCACCGTGAAGTTCCCCACCCGCGACCCGCTGGGCATGGCAGTTACGGTGGGAATCCAGTTCAGCCGGCTCGCCAAGGTTGGCGGGGCGATCGGCAACTACAAGCACATCACCCGCGGCCGGGTGTACGGGTTCGAAAAGGTGCTGGTTCGCCCGGCGGTGGTGGTGGAGGCGACCCCGGCCGCGGTGACCGAGCCAGTGGTGCAGGCGGAGCAGATCGAGACGGCAGAGGTGGCGGCGCCGGTCGAGCTGACCGGCAAGGCAGCCCGCCGCGCCGCAGCTCGCGCTGGCAGGTAAGTAACCCAGTAGCACAGGGGCTGGGGTGGGGGGAAGGTCACCCCACCACCGGCCCCGGTACTACTGTCTCGGCTGGCGTAGGTAACACGCACGGTGCAACCCCGTGCCCAGCCCCTGCCGGACAATGGTGCCCGGCTAGCACACAGGTACGGCCCACAATGCTTGCCAAGCTCATGGACTGGCTGTTCGGTCCGGCAGTGCACTGCTGCCCGCAGTGCGATCACGTACTGCCCAGCCACCGCGCACGGTATCACGCCGGGGTCGGCGTGATCATCACGATGGGCGGCATGGAGTACCACAACCCATGACCTGCCACCACCTCACCCCAGAACAGTTCGCCACCGCCACCGCTATCATAGCTGCCGCGTGGGGCAACGACCACAACTCGCCCGCGATCATCATCGACGTGCGGCTCACCACCCTCCTGAGGGCATGACCGTGACCAACGAACGTCTCGTCTCCCGGCACTTCCCGAACACTGCCGCCGAGCTCAAGCAAGACTCACTCAGTCTGCAGTTCGTGCCGGGCAAGCTGGTCGTCACCATTACCGGACAGACGGTGCTGGTCACGTCCTACCCATTCTATGAGGGCGAGGGTGAGGATGAGGCAGCGTACATCATGGTCCGCCACACGCCCACCGACCCCAGCACCAACGTCAAAATCAGGTACTTTCAACTGATGCGCATGGTCGGCGAGCAGGACCTGTAAAGGGCGGATGGTCATGTGGCAGGGTCCGACTCCCTGCCCGCCCCATGTCTAACCCTGCCGGGGGCACCGGCATCCACCTAGGAGGTTCATATGTTCCGGCGAGTTGTGCTGTCCATTGGGTTCACGGGCTTCGGCCTATCGTTCATGTGGGGCGGCAACCTGCTCATGGCGGCCCTGCCGTACATGGGCTTCATGCTCTGGATGATCGCGATGTGCTGGTTTCTGTTGGCGTACAATGCCGGCATTCGGGGGCGATGATGACCCGCCGAGCTGTACCTGCCGGCAACCTACGTGATAAGGTGCGGTGCCCATACTGCACCTGTATCACGGAGAGACACCATGTGCCGAAATGCCGCCAGATCGATAACTGGACAGGCGAGCCGGTGAACCCCCATACCCTGCCGGTGTTCGTGCTCGATGTTCTGAATGAGCCCACGCGGAAGTACCGCGCCGTATCTGTGGCGTTCTCGGACCTGAAGGGGCACAAGATCGTCAATATCGAACATGGCAATGCAAACAGCATGCCGGGTAAGGGCGTCTATGAGTCAATGACTCTGACGCTAGAGAATGGAACACGGTATGTGATCTGGCAGGCTTGGGGCGAAGTCAACTTAAGCATCCTTCAGGAGGTCAAGTAATGAGGATCACCATCGTAACATCCCAAGCGACCGAGGGCCAGGACCATGCCGACGTCAAGGAAGCCCACGCCTTTGCCGGCAACCTTCGATCAGATGATGCTGTCGACCGTGCAGTGGCGCACATCGCCACCAAGATTCTCAAGGAACAGGAGGCTGAGGGCGACATCACGTTTAGCGCCCTGACTGCTATCAGGCATGTCAGGCAGACCACCATCTTCACGGTCCTATGGACGGAGCTATGCGACGAGTAGGGCTGACGGTCCAGTGGGCAGGTTCGACTCCTGCCCAGCCCCATGTCACGAGGCGCTCCGCCCCTGTGGCTGTCTCCAAATGAGGACAGGTTCTATGATCACCAAAGAACAGGCCGAAACCCTGAAGTATCGGGATGAGGTGTACTACGCCACGCCCACAGCAGGCAAAAAGCAGGCAGCTAAGCACATCACCTGCCGAGTCAACGGCGGCATCACCCCCGGACCGGACCAGACGTTCCGTGTGCCGGTTAAGATTGGATTCAACGGGTACGGCGCAGTCAGTGACTACAACAACTGGAACTTCCACATCCCCGGTACCTGCCCCTGCCGGGAGTGTGCCAAATGAGCACGGAACATCAGCCGCATCCCGGTCCCCTGACGCCCATCGGGGATATGCTCGCAAGTACCGGGCGGCGTTCCCGCACGGAAGAGATTGTCCGGGAACTGTTAGCAAAGTACCCGGAGCTCAACACTGCCCAGATGATCCGGGTAGGCCCATACTACACTGTCGAGTTCGATGTGCCTTGCGCATTGCGGCAGGTCGGGTCGAACGGTACATTAAGGAACTGCGGTAAGGGCAGATGGTCAGTGGGTGGGGTTCGACTCCCCACCTGCCCTCTATTATGAGACATTCCATACTTGCCTTTACGGCACTGATGTTAGCCCCCACCCTCCGGGCGCAAAGCTCTGCGGATCTGGTTACGTTTGTCAACGTACCGGATCAGGTTGCCGCCACGCTAGCGGCGGGGTACGGGAACACCGAACGCACGTGGTGCGTATCCTATGTGGCCCGTCGCACGGAGTCGCATACCGCCTACGATATCACCGGTGTGACCGAAGACACGTCCTCGCGCGGCACTGCCAGTGGCATTAAGCCACCTACCTGCGGCGACTTGCCCAGCATCCATTCGCACCCGGCCGGTACGTGCCAACCATCACCGGCGGATCAGGTTGAGTACCTTACCAATCTACAGGTGCCATTCCACGGGGTGCTCTGTGCCCCACGCTCGATCGTCTGGGTGCCAATGGCACCACTGGCTGCCCTGCTGCGGCAGCTGTCGTTACAAGCCATGATCGGTAAAATCCAGTAGGACCTGATGTTGACTTACCGTGGTCCCGACCCTACCTTTAGGGTAGTGCCTCACCACACAGGACCCACAATGACACTCAAACAGTACATCCGCGAGGTACGACGGCTACTAGGCCGCAACCTAACCCTGCGTGAGGAACGGTACTGCAAGGATGCGCACAATCTGTACATCGAGCCCGAGCAGTGCGCGAAAATCATTCGGGAAACAGCCTACTAGGGGCGCACAGTGTATCTCAATCAGGCGCAGCTCGAGAATGTCCGCCGTACACTCCGCGGCGTTGTGGTCGTAGCAGACAAGGCAGACCGTCGCCTTGCCGATGTGAGTATCAACAAGACCCGCATTGCCCTGACACAACTGCGGGGGCTGGTCGACTACGCGCTGGAACAGCTCAAGTAAATCGTCGTCCCCGGAGAGTCACAATGGACAAAAGAATAAGCCACAAGGAAGTAAAGCTGGTGTTCGCTCGGCTGATTGCCGGGATGGGCGGTAGGGTAGCCAACAGCTCGCTAGATAACGGTGCCTATCAACTCGACAGGCAGGGCGGCGGGTGGCGCATCGAACAGATCACCAACACGGGCGGTGCCGTCCGAGAGGTGACGATGAATCGCATGACCAGCCTACAGCTGATGTCGCACATGCAGTTTGCCCTGAATGTGCTGACCCACGTGAAAGACAACGCGGTGCGGGCGGAGACGGATGTGGAGCCTATTGATGGACTGGAGCCCGATGTTATGGTCATGAAGACTATTTATACCCGCGCGGGTGTAGCCAAGCAAGTGGACCGGATGCTTGAACTTGCCAAGCACACCAAGATCCCATCGATGGATTACGATATGGACTGGGATATGGCCGAAGGGGATGATCGCTGCACCTTCTGCGTAGAGAACAAGATCGAAAACTGCCGTCACGTAGGCATGTAACCCCACAATGGAGGCATGATGAAGCGTAAGCTGAACGTCCGCCGGGTGTACTTCCAGAACTACAAGCTGTACCCCCACGAGGTGATCAATATCTACCACCTCGTAAGAACCGCGGACCTGCCCCGACAGGAGATTGCCGATCATTACGACATCTCTGCGTCACACGTATCGAACATCGGCTCGGCTCGATTCTGGCAGTCCATCCTTCCTGTCCGGAGAGGATGATGCCAAAGACATTCGAAAGACTCAGCGATGGGAAGCTGCCACATTCTTCGTGGCCCGGTCTCTACCCGCTTATGTACTTGCTTGCGGACGGCGCTGTCATCTGTGCCGGGTGCGCCAATGGTGAGAACGGCAGCGAAGCCAGCGCAGAGCCCGGCACCGACCCACAGTGGCACATCGTAGATCAGTTCATCTACTGGGAAGGCGAACCCATGGACTGTGATCACTGCAATGCGCCGATCGAGTCGGCGTACGGTGAGGTCCAAGATGCTGCCGAAATGGACCTGACAGAAGAGCAGAAGCAATTCGACCTGTTCTATGGTCCTGCCGACCACTATCTGAACAGCTAGGGTGCCGGTCGTGGCACGGTTCGAATCCGTGCCCACCCCATTGCAGGGTCCGATTCTTGTACTACATTAGGTCACCCACACAGGTAAGGAGATATGGGGCGTAAAGACAAGAACACCACCAAGAAGCCCGCCAAGCAGACCCACGTGCCCAAAGCGCGGGTCAAGAAGGGTGAGCGCAAGAAGTGCAAGTCGCCCCGAGGGGTGAAGATGACCAAAGTTGTCAATCGGCTGATTGACGACGTTGGCCGTCCTCACCCACGTCACCGGAACAACTACAACGCCCGGATGGCGAAGGTTGCCAAGCTGGCGAAGCTGCTGTGAGCCGGGCAGTAACGCTCGACGCTGTACCGATCACGGCGGCAACCACCGCTAAGGGTGAAATCTGGATCTACGAGGGGCACATCAAGAAAGAGACGATTAGCCCCAAGGTTCGTGAAGAGCGCGGACTGGACCCAGATGCTGTACTCGTGGTATGGCACGCCACCTTCGACACAAAAGACCCGGCGAAAGCGGCTCAGGACTTGGCCAAGACAGCCACGGAACTACGGAAAATAATCTTTCGGTGATTTCCGCACATTGCCCCTTGACGGTGGTAATGGTTGAGGCGACCTTACCTCATTGGGCAAAACCACCCCAAACACAGGTATCATGCACAACTCGATCGCCGCTCCAATCTCCAGTATCAACCATCCAAGGCCACCATTCCCCAGTGTGGCGATCCTGTTCTCGAAGATGCCCGGCAACACCGCCTTCGAGCTCGTCAAGATCGAAGATCAGAATGATATCGATCAGCTTCGCATGCGCACCGTGGCTGCCATCCGGGTGCTACTGCACACGGATGACACCCACGATGTGCCTGCGGAAGTTCTGCGACAGATACTGAACACCTCCCGCCCGGACTTCCCGGTCGGCGCGTTTCCCGACACCCCGGAGAATCGGGATCGCGTAATTGCTCTCGTTAAAGAGAGCGCTACTCCGTTCAAGGAGCATTACATGGCGGACAACGAGCAGGGTGGCATGGCCACGGCGCCGGCGAACAACACCGAGGCGAAGGCAGCGGAGAAGAAGGCGGCCGCGGAGAAGAAGGCGGCGGAGAAGGAGCAGGCGAAGAAGGATCGTGCCGAGAAGCGGTCGGATGGTGTCATCGGCACGATCAAGTCGATGATCGACACGGCCGAGGGTGCGACCCAGAAGGAGGTCTTGGACAAGCTCGTCGTCAAGTTCCCGGACCGTACCCGTGAGGGCATGTCCAGCACGGTGAAGATCCAGTTCAGCCGGCTCCAGAAGTCGACGGGCCGTGAGATCCACAATGCGAACATCGAGGGTCGTGGTCGCGTGTACAAGTTCAAGGACAAGGGTGCCGTCATTGGTACGGTGGTCGCGCCGGCCGTCGAGCCCGCGGCGTCTGCGGCCGCGGTCGCCACGACTCCTGCCACCGGCACGTCGGCGTCGGGTGGTTCGCAGGTCGCCGGTTCCATTGCCGGTGGTGGTGCGAAGGCCGTGGTGAGCGGGGGCGGCAGGAAGCGGTAACTCACCGGGCAGGGTAGGGGGTGAGTAACCGCCCTCTAACCCCGCCGCGGGGGTTGTAGGGGTAGCCACAAGGGTAGCACGGGGGTTCGAATCCCCCAACCCCTATTTGTCGGCGTGGCTCAGGGCCACGGGCTAGGTGGGGCTGCGGTGAGCACATCGCCCGGCATGGGTTTTCAAACAATCACAAGCCAAGAAACATGCGTCCTTACGGCATTCGTGTTGAGAATCCGGCGCCAAAAAGCGCCGTGCGGAACCTCCGCGGTCACGGTGGGGACATCCATTCCTCCCGGCGCAACTCCGGTAGCAAGCGCAACAGCCGACGTCTTCACAAGAAGATCGAGCGCCAGATCGCCAAGCGTGAGGCCGCCAAGGAGTTTGAGAGGTTTGCATTGGATACCTATCTTGATCAGCTCGAGCTATATGAGTCGGAAGTTTTTGACGGGGATGTATATTGTGAATCAGAAACAGACTGGCAGGAATACGCCATGGACGATTGGCGGCTCGATTATGATGATCGCATGGAATCTTTCGAGGCGGACACGGAACATGACCCCAGCCCATCTACCGATATATTTATGGCCGTGGACCGTGCAGTGCGTCGCCACGGTATATCGGAAGTTCGCAGGAATGCCCAGATTCTGGCGGCCGCACTGAATGTTCCCGGTTGGGAAATTCTTCAGTGCATCAATCTCACATCCGCTGGTTACATTCAAAGGTATCAGACATGACTCGAATGGAAAAACTCCGCAGCATGGCCACGGACGGGCCAGTCACGGCGCCGGTCTGGTTCCAGCACGCGCTGAAAGTGCTGACGAGCAGCGGGATCGCGTGGCTCGCGTTCGCGATCGGGAACCTTTGGTGGAGCATCACGCCGAGCGGGGCCGCGCTCGTCGGCGGGTTCGGATTCTACATCGTGCTCAGAACGATCTACATCATCACCCCGATCCACGGCGACCTGACAGTCTACGGCATAGAGGATAAGGTGAGCGACTTCCTTGTTGACTTCGCCCTAGCCATGACGTGCGTCATCTTCGGGTTGATCGCGGAGCGGAACGTCGCGGCAGCCGGCGCCGTGTTCGTCGGATGCCTCGCGGCTTGGTGGGTTCCTCTCCTTCACTCCCGGCCGTAAAATGCCACTCTGTCCGGTGTGCGGTGGTCGAATGACCGTCAGTGGGAAGCCCTGCGCCCATTGCGAGGGGACAGGCATTATGGAGCCCCAGATGCGACCGGGCGCATGGATCATAGTGATCGGTGCGCTACTCTGTGCTAGCGGATTGTTCGGGTGGGGGATCGTGGTCTTTGTGAGGTGGGTAATCCGCTAACACCGGAGATTGACACCCGGCGTGAAAACAGTTACTTTATAAGGACACCCCAACCACACAGGTAGTCATGGACAATGATGGAATTTCGCTAGAGCTGCGTCAGGAGCGCGTACGACGTGCCCACGCAGGTTTCCTTCCCAACGGTGTGATCAAGGGCAGGGAAGCCGTGGAGCTGGTCCGTGTAATGACGCTTATGGCCGGTCTCAAGTTGGAGATCAAGGGTCTAGGCCTCTCCCGTGGGGTAAGCTGCCACAATATTATCAAGCACACATTCGGATTCAAGGGCAATAAGCAAAATGTCCTTGAGCAGCTTCTCTCGTACAAATTCGCCAACTACCCGCCCCCGCCCTTCGGTGATGTTTGCCCGTTGTGCGGGGTTCGGGCGCTGGTAGAAATCCCTGCCGACGCTGGGCTTGACACAACAGACGGATCAAAATACATCTGTCATCCTGTGCTTGAGGGATGCAACTGGGGGTTTCGGACGGCATGAGCCACTTCGACTATGAAATCAGCAAAGTCATTGCAGTAGAGGATCCGCCGTTCTACGCGCTGGTCATGGCTGCCATGCGACAGGCCGATACTGACAACCTTGAAAAGCTCAAGGTAGCGTGGCCCGATGTATGGGCAGAGTTCTACGCCCGGTACAACGCGCCGGGAGGATTGCTGAAAAATGACTAAATGGCTCATTCGAAAGCTCCTGCGGGGAGCTGTGGTTCTTGCGGATCTTCGTCTTATCGCTCATGCCATGAAATGTGACAGCAGACAGTGCAGTCATGCTGATGTTGATGATTGTGATGAAACAAGCTTCTGCAAAGTCGGCAACGCGCTGTTTGTGGATGCTTTTGACATCAATGAAGTGACTGCTCGGTTCGAGACATGAAAAGACACGAGCGCGTCAAGTTCCGTTTGATCTACACGCCGTGCTGCGCCACGCTACTCTGTTGGGTCAACCCCCGGCTGCCAAACTACTGCCCCGAGTGTGGATCCACAATTCTTGCCAAGCTCCGCCACGACCCTACCCGTATTCTTGTGACAGACCATAATGCGGAATTGGCAATGACCGCAGAGGTTGGTGACAAGATTGAGAAGGTTCCGGAAATGGTTCCCCTCAACCTTGCCGCGGACGTTATTGCCGGGGCGATGGGTGCGGCGCAGCTTCTGGGTGGGAAGATGAACGTCGACATAACCGAAAATTCGGAGCTGGTCCAGAAGGCGCGGGAACAGCTTCGGGAAATGGCAAAGGAGTATAAGTCATGAAATGGTTTGAGGATCGTAAGCGTAATAGCCTCAGACACTATCGGGATCCTAGCCTCGTGCTAGTGGTGATCCTGAACGTAATCCTGTATTTTTTATTCTCCTTTGCCATAACTCTTCACTGGATCTACGGATGAGCTACATCGGCATCGTAGGCCACGAAGCTGCCAAGTTCACAGAAAAGGGTGAGCGGGAAGCACGCGCCATCATTTGGCAGTTGCTTCTTCCACCGTATGCTACCCTTGTCAGTGGCCACTGTCACCTTGGCGGGATTGATATCTGGGCGGAGGAGGAAGCCGATAAACTGGGTCGGGAAAAGAAAATCTTTCCCCCACAGCATCTTCAGTGGAGCCCCGGTTACAAAGAACGGAACCTCCAAATTGTCAGTGCCTCAACCACCCTGCACTGCATTGCTGTGGTACGGCTGGCAAGCTCTTACCGTGGTATGAAGTTCAGTACCTGCTACCACTGTAACGCTACGGACCATGTCAAGGGTGGCGGGTGCTGGACCATGAAGCACGCGAAAAGACTTCATAAACCGACACAGCTCCACAAAGTGGCCAACGAGGAATAATGCCCCACACCCCCAGCCCCCATCAGAGAGCCGTCTACAAATGGGTCAGGGAAGCCTCCGGCAACCTTATTCTGGTTGCTGTTGCAGGCTCCGGTAAGACCTTGACCATTCTCAACGCTTCGACAATGATGGGCGGTGATGTGGCAATTGCCGCCTATAATAGCAAGATTGCTAAGGAAATCCAGGAAAAGCTGAAGGGCGCCAAGGTAGGGGCTAACGTCCGTGCCGGCACCTTCCACTCATTCGGCTTCCGTGCGTGGCTGAACCACTGCCGGGACACAAAGCCTGTGGTTGACCGTGATAAGGTCAGTAATATCCTTATCGCTCAAAAATGTCCAGAAGCACAGCAAGACTTTGTGCTCCGACTAGTCTCTATGGCCAAGAACCGTGCCTTTGGTGTCATCTGTTCCATGGACGATACCGAGGCTTGGGACTATATGATCGAACACTACAATCTCGATTCGTCGCTCCCGGAGGGGGACGATGGGCTTGTACGTGAAGGCATTGACCGTGCCATAAGCGCCATTGCAGTATCTAATGAACAGTGTCGCAAGGTCGTGGACTTCGACGATATGCTCTATGCACCGTTGGTCCACGGTATCCGGATGTGGCAGAACAACTGGTTGCTCGTGGATGAGGCACAGGATACCAATCCCGCCCGCCGCGAGCTTGCCAAGAAGATGCTCATGCCGAGTGGACGGGCGATCTTTGTAGGGGACCCGAAGCAGGCTATCTATGGGTTTACCGGAGCAGACAACGACAGTCTTGATCGAATCAAGGCTGACTTTGACTGCTCCGAACTACCGCTTACGGTCACCTATCGGTGTCCAAAGGCTGTAGTCCAGCTCGCCCGCCAATACGTGTCCCACATTACGGCAGCGGAGTCCGCGCCCGAAGGGGTTGTGGCGGGACTTACGGCAGCCCAGTTCACCTCCCAACCGCCCGAGGCGTTTACGTACAGTGCCGCGATGCTGTGTCGCAACACAGCGCCGATTGTTTCACAGGCCTTTGCTCTCATTCGCCGTGGTATTGCATGCCATGTAGAAGGCAAGGAGATCGGTCGAGGTCTGCTTAACCTAACCAGAAAATGGCAGACTGGCGACCTAGATGTGCTACGGAATAAGCTGGAGGCTTACCTAAAAAAGGAAGTCGCGAAGTTCCTTGAAAAGAAACAGGATCAGAAAGCTGAAGCGCTAACTGATAAGGTCAGCACCCTCTTTGTGATCATGGAGAACATGGAAGAGGATGACACGGTTAAGGACCTTCGCGACAAAATCTTCAAGCTCTTTGGGGATACCCCAGATGGGGAAGCTCCGAAGCTGTTTACCTTTAGTACAGTCCACAAGAGCAAGGGTCGGGAGTGGGATACGGTATACATCCTCGACCGGAACAAACTCATGCCAAGTCCTATGGCCAAAAAGGACTGGGAGATTGAGCAAGAGTACAATCTGATCTATGTGGCCATCACGCGAAGTCAAGGGACACTAGTTGACGTAGTCACTTAAACAGGGGTATTAGGCCATGGAAATCAGAAAGTTAATCCAACTGTTGCAGCAGTATACGCCAGTCAGCGATTATACCGTTCGGATCGAGTCTGGTAACTTGGTCATCACCAAGCATACAGACGTGGATGAGATCGAGGTGAACAAAGGTCCATGACCCACACCCTAATCGGCACCCATGCTACACCGCTAGCAATCCCAGAGGATAAGATGTTGGATGTCATCCATCTTATCCGGCTATGTAGGGGATGTACTCAAGTCAACAGACACAGGATGGTCTATCACCCGGCTGCAGTCACGGATGATAATGGTCGTGACTATCAGGAAGAATACGACCTGGTACACCGGATAGTTACAGGGAGGGAGCCATGAGGACTGAAACCCGTACAGTACGGATCGGTGAGAATATGGGTCCAATTGACTGGACCTATGATTTTCGATCTCATTTCAACAATTATGGATGTTCTGATGCCGGGAGGGGTGAGTCTTGTGAACGTGCCAAGGCCCGTCTACGACTTATCGAGGAACATTTTCGGGAAAAGAAAAAGGTCTTTGCCACTAACTATGGCGGGTCACCACGATGTGGTATCCACCTAGTAGTGGATATAGGAATGTATGATGGATGGCCATGGTGGCGTCCTGTGCCCGCCGTCCAGGTAAGGACCTATCTAGGCCATGAATGGTACACCTTTGATGGGATCACGGATATCTACAGTGAAGAACAGGGACTTCACACAGCTATCCGTGTCTAGTGAGGATTATCCTTACTGCCCTCACGCAACGGTCCTAGTTGGAGTGGACCGTTGGGTGACGCTGTGTTGTCTGGTGACGCTGGTGCCTAATTATGGGCAGGTATGGCACACCATGACCGGGCAATTTGTCATCTCCCGTGTGGACGTCCGGGGAGAGATTCTGTGGAGCGTCCTCGGATGCTCGTTGACTGAGTTCATGGTTGCCATGAAAGTACCGGCTAACACCTATGTCGGAAAGTTTATTCATGGGATGCCTCACTGGGCTGCTCAGTATATCCCGTCGCTGGACTAAAGTCCTCCCTTCCGGCGTTTTACCACATTTTAGGGGTATACCCTACCCTTACCCACACCTTTTTAACCCAGCCAAACGCAATGGCTGGGGTTAAAAACCAGTTCCAACCCCTCGTCTGGTGGGTTCTATAGATGGCGCACACATGAAACACTGACCAGTCCATTAGAATTTCCAGTAAGTTGCGGAAGACGGTAGAATTAGGTGAAGTGACTGTTTCGCTCGTGTCACCCCAACGTACTGCACCCGATGTTCTGAATCCGGGTCCAACCGGGCACCGTGAGCAACCCGTTCAGAGATATCGCTCTTAAGCACGACATTATCGGCTTGGGCTCCCTTTACACTATGGACTGTCCCAATACGAACCCGCCCTGTGTGGGTGACGCTTTCCCCGCCTTGGCGCAATGCCCGGATGTACTCACGGTCACTGGGGCTGATGTGTGGTAGCCCATCCATCCACGGCACTTCTAAAGCAGCCTCACCGTAGACATCGGTCCAGACCACCATCGGGGGTAGCTTCTCGAATTTCAGGTCTGTGAATGCCAACATGGCACGCACCTCGGACCGTGGCGCTTCATTGCCCCTACGGAGTCGCTCATACGTAAGTGCAGCACCAACGGCGGGCAGCCTATTGGACCACGTACCGTCCGGGAGGGTATAGACTACGCCCTGCGACCGGGCCATTTCGCGATAGGACTCGAGCTGATAGTTACTACGTGCCAACAAGAGCCAAGTCTCCTTGCCTCTTAGGTCAATGGTAGCTGCATCCCTTCGCCAAGTGACTTCACCTTGGACAATGCGTCCGGAGTCGTCTCTACGCGGATCGAAACGCTTAGGGACGCGCCGATGGACTCGCCCGATAATGTCATCGGCAAGTGACTTAACTGCAAGAGGTAGCCGGTAGGACTGAGGTAGCACCCGACGATGGCCTTCGAACCGTCTGAGAGCATCACCGTCAGCTCCTGACCACGCGTAGACTGCCTGATCGTCGTCTCCGGCAAGAATGATACGGGGGACTCCACTGGCTGACCTCCGAAGAAAACGCCATTGTGCTTGACTTGTGTCTTGTGCTTCATCCACAAACATCACGTCGACAGGTAACTCACCCTCTGCCTTAACAATCATATCGTGAAAGTCCCACAAAGCATTTACCTTCTTGAAACGCTCATAGGCTTTCAACACCTCATGAAGAGTGTCCAAAGACAGATTAGGCAGCATGGCATTTCGCCACTCCGTTTCTGGATCGGTACCACGAGCACGCGATAGGTTGTAAACCGCGATGCATTTGTCACCGGCAGTGCCGTCCCACAACGGTTCCTCATACCCAGCGTTACTAAACGGGAGCCCCACCAATTCGGAAAACGCTTTCCAATGCTTGAATGAAAATACGTCGTCTCGAGATAGGCCGAGAAAGTGGTAAGCAGTGCTATGGATGGTACGGAAGTAAGGAAATTCCTCTGGGTTCCGCCCAAGTTGGTCAACGACTTCATTGATAGCCCTTCGGCTAAAGGACACAAAGGCTACTCGATCAGGGGCCCCACCGGCTTCAAGGTACTTGCCAAGGAGCTTCAATAAACGAGTCGTCTTTCCCGTACCGGGAGGACCGAGGATGATTTCGACCTTACGGGTGGTCAAAAGGCCTCTTTCTCTTCGGGATGGGTGCCATTGCCGGTTTCTACGACTTCTTCAGTCTTTACCGGCGCAGGCATTTTCCAGACGTTGACGAAGCTACCCTTGATACTCCATCCGTCCTTCTCCCCTCCACGCTGGCGAAGAAGTTCCCATACCTGCTGGGGCGACTTATACGGGATACGGCGCCCGTTCAGGTAGCTAAATAGGTCCGTAGAACGGAAGTAGATTTGGGTACCTTCTCGATAAGGCACACCCATGAGAATCTTTTCCCGTTCAGTTGCCACTACACCTTCGGTCAGGAACATTTGGATGTGTTGCCATAGCTGACCAAGTGGGCTGGCGTCCTCCGGAAGGGGGACGATATCTGCAGTTGGCAGAAGCTGGTTCAAGAACGTAAGCCATCGCTGCGGGGTCATGTGGACGGCAATCACGTTAGCCTGACTTATACAGGCACGGTTGAATTCATCCCGGGAATAAAGCTGCGGCGTGGTAACCAGTACACGCCGTCCATTAACTTCCATGGCAAAGAGCGGTTCATCGCCGTTGCTGGACTCATATCGCGTGAGCGCACCAATAGCGTAACCCCGGCTCTCGATGTCATCCGTCGCACCAACACCATACATTCGTGTCCGGCAAAGTCTTCTATTGCAAACAGAATTGATCGGCGCCTGCTTACACTTGTAGCTATATGCCTTCTTGTTAACCTGCTTGATAATTCCCTGCACCTCATCAGACTGTAACTGAGCCATCGCGTTGTTATACGCATCCACCCTCCGATGCCAATCGTCCGGGAACCGTTTACGAAGGTAGACGGCTACATTGAACATGCCTTCCTTTTTTGTGCCCACCACGAATCCGCCCTGTGACTCCAGTGTTTGGAGACAGGGTGGTCCTTCCTCGAAGAGCTTAGTATTGGGGTCCACAGCCGCTGCGTCTAGGCTAATGCCTGTTTGCAGCTTCCCCTCAGCAACGTCGAGGAATTGTAGTAATGTCTGGATCTTGCCGTTGTGTATAGCGTATCGGTTAGTCTGTTCCCATTCGAAATATGGAATGTTGATCCAGTTACCGATATCGTTTTCATTCACTCGTGTGGTTTGCTTCGGAAAAACCTCGGTTGAGTCCGACATGCCAAGCAAGGCAGTCCACTCACTGAGACGATCCCGCATGTCTCCGGCAGCTACCGGCTCTTTCGTGAAACAATAGAAATGTCCCCCACCACTCTTAGAGCGGCATAGTATAAGGGGCAGCTCTAAGGCACGAATTTTAGCCTCGGCCTTTACGTGGTCCATTGTCTTTACGTCATAGTCAATGGCCCCGAAGTAAACCGTATTGTCCTCACGCAGCATGATAATGCCAAGACCAGAACCGGCACCTTCAAGATGCGCACGATAAATCGATTCGGTTGGTTCGCCCCTAAGCGTCTGAGCCTTGCCAATGGCCTTACCGTCGGCAGCCAGATTTCTAATCTGGTACGTGCCGTAGGCTTTTTGGTAGCCTGAGAATAGAGCAGCAAACCGCTTAACATCATTCGGGCTTAAATCCATTGGATGTTAAAGGAGGAGACAACAGAGGCCGGTCAACCTCCCCGGCCTCTGCTGGCTTAAAGCCGGGTCGATCAGAACGGAGGCGGCGTATCGTCGTCCCCCTGACCACCACCATCATCAATGACAGCATCGTCATCAGGGATGGTCCGGACCTTGCCCTGCGCGACCAGTTCCTTGAACTCGCGAGCCGCGAGGTACAGGGACGCGGCGCCGGGGAACTGTTCCGTCGGCGTACCGTTCTGGTACTTGATCAGGGGTTGGTCCTGAAGAATCCGAACGCCCATCCACTCTCCCTGCGCATTCTGTTCAGGGACTGTGGTGAGCTTGTAGCAGTACGCGAACATGGCCGGACGATACGACCCGACCCCACTGGGGTTCGGAAGCCGAGCATTCTTGATCAGGGCGTTCCACGTCCGAGACTTCTTCATCTGCGTAGACGTGAGCGGAAACGCTACCGGCTCGTTCCAACCCGGATCATTCTTGTCGACTATGAGCATGTAGTACATCGCCGAAATCACCACCTCACAGACCTTCGGCGTCTCCAGACCGATGATCGGACGGGTGTTGTTCGGGTCCATGCTCTTGACCTGAGTCTCCGATAGTGGCGGAGTCTGGTCTTTGCCCTTCGGGGACTTGGTCGTGTGCTTGAGAAGCTCTTCCGCGACCGCGAGCGGGATCTGGGCAACAAACCCACCTCCGCTACCACCCTCACCGCGAGGCAACCACAGCGTTGCCTGCCGCTCGAAGTGAACCGGAACCGTAAACAGTCCGGCATCCCCCGAGAAGGTCTTCTGCGTGGCGGAGTTGAAGAATTGCCCAGACTCCGCATCCTCGACATACTTGCCATTCTTGCGATTCACCTGTGGCGAGTTCGTCTGGAGAATCCGCAGAAACGGAATTGCTACGTCATCCTTACCGAACCCGAGATCCTCTTCGGCATCCTGAACCATCAGGGTCTGGATGTCTTCAAGCGTTGCTACCGCACCAGCACTGCGCGGGGCGATAGCAAACTGGGCGATCTCGGTCTCACCTACGGTGGTGGAATCTTGTTCCGGTGTTTCCACTGCTGGTACGTCTTTCTTGTCCTTCGGCATTCTGGTCTCCGATGTTATTTGATCTTCGCAATTGGGCCGACGTACAGGGCAAAAGGTTCGACGGGAATGTCTCCAAGTTTCCCGTTTTCCTTGAGTTCCTTGAAGTGTGAATTCAAGGATGCCGGGTGGATGGTTTCGTCGATGGTCGGGTTGAGCTTAAACTGGGTGCGAATCAGTTCAGCGATGCGGAGTGCCTGCTCCGTCTCACCCTTTCCCAACGACAGGGACAGGTCGGTCTTGATTAGACCGGGCCATTTACTACGCACGATCCCAAGTGCCTCAATACGACGGGCGGTTAGTGCGGCCTTCTTATCAGGATCTCTTTCCTTCGCGATCGTAGTCTCTGCCGGGATGTTCCCGTTCACGATCTCATCGATCTTGATGGAACGACCATTGCTGGCGATAAAAGAGGATACTCCCGCCTGTTCCATGGCGGCTGGCATGGCCTCTTTTATGATCTGGTTGAGTCGTGCTTCCCGGATCGCAATACGCTCCTTCAGGGTGGCAATGTCCGCCTGAAGTAGACCGTATTCCTCCGCCAGCTTACTGACACTCTTGAGTGCCGGGCTGTCAGGAACTACAGGTTGGTTATCCGGGGAATCGCTGAGAAGGTCAATCATCGTCACTTGCTTCATCTCCTCCTGCTTCGGCCAGCTCGAAGCCTAATTGTGGGTCCGACAGGTCTATTGTGATAGGCACGTAGGTAGCGCCTTCGTCAACTCGGTCGCCATTTGATAACCGGGCGCGTTCATACCGCAGCCACTTGAAATGCCAGATTTCATACTCAGCCAAGAGCATGCCAGCCATAAGGGCCGCTAGGGTATCACCACCTGCCCAGACAAGGTAATCGATGTCAGGATCGTACTGTTGCCCCTCTTCTGGGAACAGTCGATCGCACATCAGATCAAAACACTTTTTGGGCGTAAAGGTTGGAGAATCGCCCTGTGGCAGGACAAGACGCACCTCGCCGTGTTCATAGAGCGGGGTGATGTTTACTGGCTTTTTCTTCCGGCTGATGGAAGGTTGGGCAATCAGATAAACCACAGCCGGTCTTTCAGTTACCGCCGTTGTCATTAGATGTGGGTGTTTCCTTCGTAGGGTGGTTCTGTACTACCAATGTAGGGTACGGTACGTGTTATCACAACTTCTAGGGTAGTAAGTATGTCATTATTTCTTCCAGAGTGACACGTTCGCCATTCAGTCCAAACGCGACCGTTTGAGAACCAATTGCCTCGGTGCTCCGCATCATATTAGGCCACTCGCGGGTACCATCAGATACCCAGAGCAGGAATCCAACATCCTCGATACGAAGCAACAGACCGGATGGTGCTCCATTCTCCGCCTGTCTCCGGAGGAACATGGGTTGTTCGGTACCGAGCTTCGGGATCCGACCGACTTTGTATTCTCGATCCCCAGCACTACACTGCTTCAGTTCCAACCAACCGCTAATGTGGGAACGACGGTCAGTCCAGAAACAATCAGCCATCCCGGGCGGATGTCTTGGCTCAAACCGTTCGATAGCAAGCCATGCTGGACGGTTGGCTTCAATCCACTTCCAGAGGGTTGATTCCCTCACACTATTTCTCCGCTCGGAGTGGGGAGGCGTGAAGGGCGGGCGCGAGCCTATAGGTGCCGGTCAGTGACGGCGAGGGGTGGGGAGTGTCCGCAATCATTCGAATAACCCTTGCGGTGGTTTGGGTGCCGGTGCAGAGGGGCGTCGGGCAGCAGAGCAAAAAGCCAGCCATCGTTCCCGGCGCGCTTCATAGTCCTCATCGGACTCGCCAAGAATATACCCGTCGGATGTTGGGGCAATCATGCCAGTAAAGGCATGAAATGTTTCGGATAGCCGTTCGAGTTCTTCTACGTCAATGGTTCTACTCATAGTGACCTTGTTAAATAGTGATTACAGTGCCTCTCCCCAATTAGGCCCAGTGGCAACGTCCACAACAACCGGAACCTCGAGTGGTGTCGTATTTACCATGATTTCTACGCACGTATCAATCTGTTTATCCGACCACTTATTGATGCCTATTTCATCGTGAACATTGACCAAAGGGATCACCCCGGTTTGCTCATAAATATCGACATTGGCTTTTTTAAGCTGGTCTGCGGCACTGCCCTGAACTAGCGAGTTTACGGCCTTATGGTCACTGTTACGACCATCTCCAAACCGGCAGATTCGGCCCAGTAGGGTACGGATAACGCCGCGAAGCTTGACGGCCTTTTTACAGGCTTCTTTTAGGCCACTGACAAAGGGCACGAGCTTATGGTAGTTCTCAATAAACTCTTTGCCCTCTGGACCTGCTACTTCACGCCTACCGTAACGTGTTTGAACCCATTCAGTATCGAACCCTAGTTCCTTGCACGTAGCGGCTTCGCCCTTACCAAAAATCAGCGCGAGGTTGAGGATCTTCGCACGCCCTCTGCCAATGTCCCCGGCCAAATCGTTGACCATGTTATGAAAGTCCGTTCTTGGATTGCGACGATACTGCTGAACCACAGTCGCCGCGCCCCGGACACCGGCAAGGTAAGCGAAATGCACGGCAAGTCTTGGTTCCTGCTGGGAATAGTCAAGGGCCGCCCACTCTGCCCCTTCTTCTGGGAGGCAACAGCCTCTAACATCTCTCGCCAGCTCCGGATCTTTCGCACTGAGTTGCTGTAGATTTGGATTTGTACAAGACGATCTACCGGAGATTGTCCCCGCTTCATCGGTAGGAAGCGGATTGATCTGAGGGTATACCCGGCCGTTAGTGGCAAGCTCAAGGAAGAAACCCTCGATAAAGGTACCCCGGACCTTATCTAAGCGCCGGATGTTGACGATAAGTTTGGCGACCGGATCGTCGAGCGTCTTTAGCCAAGGGGAGGTAATTGACAAACGACCTGTCCCCGTTTTAGGACAGTCAATACCTCTTGCCTTGAGTGCTTTTTCCACCATCGGCTTTTCCAGAACAGGCACTTCAAAGCCGACAAGTCTCTTAAGCTCCACCGCGTCAATTGCTGCTCGTGCCTTTAGTTCGTCCCGATACTGCACTGCTCGGTCAGTATCAACACGCACACCAACCATGCGCATCGCGGTAATGACCATGCAGTACCGCATTTCCAACAGGAACAGGTTCCAGAGATTCTGAGCCCGAAGCATGGGCTCCACTACATTCCAGACCTGAAGCGTTAGTCCTGCATCCCCCTCACCATACGGACCGACATACTTTGGGTCGAGAATCCAAAGATCCTTCTTGTGGTCCAGACCAAAGTAGGCCGCTGCTTGAATCAGGAGCGTTTCGTCTTTTAAGACATTGCAGTAGTCCCTGCCCACTGCGTTGAGATTATACCCGTCTCCATGCCGAGCACGAAACTCATCTAGGAGCGCCACCGCAGACTGAGTGTCGTACGGTATATTGCGTGGCTTAATACCCAAACGCCCCCAGAGCCATCCCAGATCATACGGAAGGTTATGGCATATAAACTGGACAGTGGAATCCTCCGCCAATGACCGGATATAGCGGTATACGGTTTCTCTATCAAGATTATAGCCGTTCTTATGGCCCACGGGGTAATATCTTTCTCCATCCGCCCACGCAATTGCCACTCCCGCAACATCACCAATTCCGGGACGACACCAGTTGGAGCCGACATTGTCTAGATCAGGGTCGTGGGTTTCAAAGTCAAGAGCTACTAGCCCATGCAGCCTAGGAAAATCTAAGTGGGCAGCCCAATCGGACTCCGGGAGTGGACCCCTTGGAACGTGTATACGGGGCTGCCGCACCCCCGTGGCGCCACGAATGCGCACTGCCGCAGGGGGAGGTAACCACAAAAGTCCATCCTCGTCGCCGAACTTACCTATCACAGCTGTATGATCTCAACTTGGTAACAATCCGGGATGGCCCAAGCCATTACGGGTCCGTTATAGATTTGCCCATCTAAGACCGGGACTTCAAAGGGCATTCTTTCACTGTCCTCGGTGACACCAAACCGCTGCTCCGTGACCGTCATAGGTTTGAGTCCGGTCGGACTCATTACTAGGACAACTTCACCCGGCTGGAATCCGAGGGCTTCTTGGTCTGTTATTGGGACTACAAGACCATGACCAGAAACGGTCATGGGCCATAGGCGACCACTAATGATTTCTCGTGGTACCTGTTTCACCGCGGAACTTTGAGATTCACCACTGTGTACCGTGCGTCATGATGGTATTTCTGGCGGGCTACACACTTCCGGACACACGCCACCACCTGAACTGTGCCGGCGAGATAGATCAGACAATAATTCACTTCCAGACTCCCACCGTATCCCCCGGCTCTCGATTGGTGGGTGTCCAACTGTCCTCTTTCCCGTCCTTGTGCTCGTCCACCCATTTCTTGACGTATGCCTGCACGTTCCGGTACCATGCTTCCTCCGATTCTGCCGTAACCTGACCCTGACTATTAACAGCGGCCATTTTCATGTACTCTTGAATCTCCCCTGTCAGCCGCACCCGAGGCAAATAGAACCAAGCGGGTTCCAAAGTTATGCCAAGCTTATCGGCGTAACACAAGGGGGAAACAGGACGGTTACCCTTTTTAGCGTAGAACCGTGAATGATCAAGAACGAACGCACCCCACGGAGCCCCAAACCATTCATTCATCACACGGCAGGCCCATTCAGGGTGAGTTTCCCCTTCTGGCCCATCCATGTTTGGCTTGCCCCAATACCCAAGGTCGTGAATGAAGAACGCAATCCACAGTCGAGGGTCGCGAAGAGAGATATAGACTTGATAATTGACAGCTACCCCCTCATCATCCTCTTTCCGGATAGTGCCGATGCGAACACCACCCTGCCCATAAAGCAGATACCAGCCCCACGCCACAAAGAACCAGTGGGTCAGGAAGAAGTGGGCGCCAAACAGGACCGACTTAGTTCCGATCTTCATCTTTCTTTGGGCTGCAGGAAACGAGGCAGAGTCCGTTTTCATCTAGATATCTGTCTAGACGACACTTCTTGCATGGTGTGCGCTTCCGCTTCTTAGCGGCACCAACCTGGGCCTTCAGGAAAGAACTCCTACGGCGCTTTCGTGCCATCGAGATACATCTTCATCGGAATAGCGTTAGCTTCCCGAAATAATGATGTGGCAATGGGAGCGATTACCTCTACCATCCGTACCATAGCTTCAGCATAGACCCGAATCTCATACTGCGCATGAGGATCACACCGGAGACTTGCGAACTTGAAGAAGTTCAGGAGATTCATGGTCGTGAACATATGGCTATACGTGCCAAAGGGAAGCACGATACGAGCCAGTTCCTTGGGCCAGCCAGAAAGGAGCAATGCGTGATAAAGACGAAAGGAGCCTTTACAGTGAGAATCCACAAGTTCCAGCTCTTGTTCTCTGGTGACAGCATACGCCCCCTCTTCCCGACCCTGTTTACTGGACGTGGATTGGATGCCAATCTGTGCAGTCTGTGGTAAGTAGAACATCTCTGGCAGTTCCCTATATCTCGCGGATAGCTCATTGTACGACTGAGTCCTATGGCGGTGCCACTGACGAAACACGAAGATCGGCGCCGTGATCTCAAATGTGAGTGTCACAGACTCAAACGGGGTTGAATGTTTCGGCAGCTCCGGGAGCGACGTGGCGGAGCTGCTTTTACCTGACCAGAGCCGGCGCATCAGCTTCTTGTCCTTGTCCTCATCCTCCCCGGCGCGCCATGCCGCATCGTAACTGACCCGAGCTGCACGGACGATGGATAGATCACTGCCCATGTGATCTACAAGGCGCGCAAGGCCGTGGTCGAGGACTTCTTCAACCATTGTCTTGCCCACCGATCGGCACCTTCTGGAGGAACGGTGCCCACATATCCACTAGCGCCTTACCTGCATCGGGGAGGTCTACTTCTACCTGACCCCAGATGTAGGCTTGGCCGTCTGCACGAATGGCCATTGGTCTACCACAGAAATCGATCAGGCCTATGACTGGAGGCTCCGCGTGTGGAGTATTGACCTGTTGCCACTCCGTGCGACGGGATTCAATTTCATTGCCGTTCCGTTGAAGTTCTTCCTCTTGAAAATGAACTGTTCCGTCGTCCAACGTCACGTAGTGACGCAACACAGTTATATCTTCCACTGTTAGAACAGCGGGCAGTTGAACGGTATGGAATCTCACGGCAACCCCATCAACTTGTGGAGCTGGACGCCAGCTCGGTACCCGTATTTCATGGCAATGCGTCCGACTTCGGCCATGTTCGCCTCATTGGCGATTCGATCACACTCATCCATGGGACTCAGATATATCGGAACCAGTGTCCCCGGCTTTGGACGGGCTAACCGATGTGTCTTCCCACCCTCATCCTGAGTATTGGTCAGTGGTAGTCCATCTTCATCGTCCACATGTCCTGCTTGTATCACGTACTTGAACCCGTGGGCGTGGACACGAATCTTTTCGTGGATTGTAGGAGTCTTGGGGGAACAGATAATGACTGTATCCGTAAGACAATCTTGCCACAGAATGCCAGAGGTTTCAATCTGTACCGTCCACCCGTCCCGGATCATAATGTTGATCAACGGGGCGAGATTCTGCCGCACAGGTTCCCCTCCGGTGATGACGAGTAGCTTGCACCAACCGGGAGCCGCCGCCTCAATCATGTCCGCAAGATCCCCAACATTGACCACGGGGTCCGCTGGGTTGCTGAATTCAGTATCACAGAAGAAACACCGCAACGGGCACCCATGTAGGCGTAGAAAGACCGCACCATCCCCGGCGAATGGTCCCTCGCCCTGCAAGGTGTACCACGGTGCCCCGTTAACGACCCGAAGTTCAAGGCCGTCGCCAGTTATCTCATTCTTTGCTACTGGATTCTGCCCGAACATTTTTCCGCCTCATGGCCTCTAGGTGGGTGAGGTAGTTCCAGACATGGTCGTCAAAGTACCGCTGGCCCGTAATCACGAAGCCATGTTTCACATAATACTTGCGCATGCCTTCCCAGTCCCCGGAACAGAGAAGTCTTGCGGCTTTTGCTTCTTTGGCTGGATCCCAAAGAAACTTGACATTACATGCCAAGCATCTAGATTCTTCTATCATGGGCATTAATCGCGGCGTGCCGCTATGATTCCTTCGACCCACTCTCCTCGCCACGGGGCGGGGGCGGGGTAGGTCCGGGGATTCCAATGAGTGGCGATCTTAATAACGTCCTCAAGGTAGCGAAGATCCCAAACTGTTTCTTCGAGTCCCTCTGGGCAAGGCGTACCTGCCTCATCTTCAACAGAAAGAACTTCACCATTAGCACCACGCACCTCGTCAGCGCGAAGCCTAATGACGGGGTCCTCTGTAGTACGACCGACACGAAGAACTGTCTTGCGCCACGCATCAGTAATCTCAACATCTATGTCGCCTTTAAAATGAGCGTCCAGAACTTTCTGAACAGGTGGGTACTGAGCGTCAACTAGGTTGCTCCGCATCCAAGACCCGTCCTCCCACATGAACGTAGCCTTGGTATCTTCACAAGCCCACGCCACCAGACCCTCCTCTCTCTTGACTACAAACTCTGCCGCCCACCGTGGTAGGAGGAATTCAGGGACTGCTAGCCCAGTCGTGCAGCGAGTCCGGGCTACGACGATGTTATTGGAGGCGTACAGGTAGGGACCGATGATGCCGATACAAGTGGCCCACGGCTTTGTCGCGTTTTCGGAGCAAAAGGGGAGGAGACACCGCAATGACTCTATAAGACCTTCGGGGAGATCAGAAAGACCGTCGGGAAGACTAGTGGGATAGACCCATGCTTCAGTTGATAATGTTTTAATGCGTCCGCGAAAGCGGCCTCGTTTAAGAACAATTCGGTCTGTTTCGAATTCCCAAGAGAAGTCGCCATCGGGACGGTTAGCAAGTACCCGCTCGAATTCTTTGGCGGGCACCAGTACATCACCCTCGAAGGGAAATGGTGTACCCACCACCATCCGACCGTCAGTTGCATGGATATTACCGCCACGGATAAGGTAGCTATGAAGCGCTGGCAACCCAAGGTTAGTACTGGATACCGCATCAGTAATCCACTTAACGCGGGCCAGGAGATCACAATCTTTGATGGTGGCCATTAGAAATTAAGATCAAAAAGAACCGATATACCTTCCCGAAGGCCCTTAACTACATAGTCCGAGTGGTACTGGATCCAAGGACTAATGTATTGTTCCGGGCACACAGACACAACGATCTTGAGATATTTCCTGGCGTAGACATACTCCATCGACGTTCCCGTAGATGTTTTCCACGCATACGCGAACATGATGTCGCATGCCTTAATATCGGCAATATCGTCCTCTACGAGCTTGGTGCAATCTTCCGGTCGCATGAGACCAGCACCAGTATGACGGTCATAGCCACGGTAGTCTCGGTCCGTGGGATCCAGGAATCGGAGCTGATCCCGGAGCTTGAGTTTGACCTCGCGGCGCCAGCCGTAGTTTTCCTCATCCGTGCAGCCGGCGATTGGGCCAGCAAGGTAAACAGTTTTCACTAGAACAGCGTCTCCTGCCGGATGTGAAACTCGTTCACGCCCATGGACTCTAGGTCTTGGTAGACCGCCGCATTGACCATATCCCTATACTGATAGGTCTCACCACACTGGGCCGCAGTGACGCCGTATTTCTCGAGCACTGAATCGACTAAGGCTTTCCGAGGATCGTCGGGTACTAGTGTTAAGGCATGGTAATGCCAGCCATCGAGCTTCCTTGCTTGTGGTGATTGCTCCGAAAAGAACACGCGCTTGATGCCGGCTGACGTAGGGAGCACACAGGCCCCATAGACGCCCGTCATTAACCACGAGGTCGAGTCTACGGAGAACCACGGATAACGGAACATCAAGGAAAACACGGTTAATCCGAATCCGTGCGTCTTGATCTTGGGGCTCCCGTTGGGGTTGGTCATTACCATCCCCCACAGGTGATCCAGCCGGTCCATTAGCCACGACGTAGACTCCGGAACCATACCTCCGATGGCCACATAATCATAGCCCTCGTCGATATATCTTTGTAGCCAGTGGTCAGGTTCTCTGACGTGAAAAACTGGGATAACATCAGCACCCAATCCCCGTAACTGCTTGAAGACATTGTACGAAGCTGCAGCAGCCGCTTCTCCACTTCCAATAACGTCAAGTGATGAGCAGACCGACCAGTAGCCTTCCGTTTCCTTGACGAAGTTGGCATAATTCTCCACTGGAATTTGCTCCTTCTTTGTAAACGCCGTGAATGCCCCACTGTCAAGAAACAATTCGAGATCCATCGTCCGAGCGCCTTCTATATGCTGAGACGGTGTACCACCCGTCTTATATCCGTGATAATAATAGGAGAACAACCGACGTTTGGCATTGCGCCAAATATTGATGGTATCATTCCGGGAACCCTCACGCTCACCTGCTAAGTAGATTTTCATCTACTTCCAATTTCTGTCTTTTCGAACACGTCTGCGGTATGCATTATGAGCATCTATCCTTTGCTGCCGAATATACCTTATATGCTCTTTCGCGCACTCTTCACAGTTTACAACGGAGGAAACTTTATCCCACTTCAAGCTCACTGATGGTTGAGTCCAAGTACCTAAAGACTGAGACTTGTTACGGCAGAGAACAGATTGCTGTCCCACTGGAAGAATATGGATTACGCCCATAGGAGTTCTCGTTATGCCATAGGCTTCAAATGGCTTAATTTGTCGTGGCATTAAAACAATGTCTCCTGCACTGGTGGCAAATCGGGAACAGGTGTATCCATCTTCACGTACATCGTGACCACAAAGAGATTTTGTTCAAGGATGTACACCACGTTCTTCCAGTTCTCCCGGACATTGTGGTCACGTACACCATTCTTGAACCAGATCTGGTGATTTGCCGTTACCTTCAGTCCCTCTCCAGATACGATAAACATGACCGCCCCGTCCTTGCCGAAACTGCCCACGGTCTTCATCCGCTGGCCAACATACCCGGCCATCTCCTCCGGGAGTTGAAGACAAAGCCGACCACTAGACCCCGGCGTGCTATTATCAGCAACGACGGTGAGTCTGGAACGGAAAATGTTCACTGTGTTCATAACCTGTTGGAAATCAGTGACCGGGTTTGTATTCCGCAGAACAGTTCGGGGTCTCCCAGACCTTGATAGACTGGATACGGGCACGGCCGTGGCTACGCTCTACTACGGGCTCCGCCAGTCGACAGTACCAGTGGTAGGCGAGATTCTCCGCCGTGGGTACGCGGTCTAGAACATACAGCTTGCCCCACACCCATTGAGTCAGAGCATACCCGTTTGCGAGGACTTGCTTACGCGCGCCCCCATAGCCGGGTCCAAGAGCGTGGGCGAGTTCATGGTCATCTACCCACAGGCAGGTGCCGTGATCGCATGGGGCATCGATCAGGTCCATCATGAGTTCCTTTAAGAACCCAAAATCCAGGACCATACCATCTTGTGATCCCTTGGAGGCAACGGACCCCTCCAAAGTAACCTGAATGGTATAGCGGTGGCCGTGCAGGTTCTTGCACTTGCCCTCATGATGGGTCACGCGGTGACCCATGTCTATGCCAATTTCCCGTGATATCAAACAGGTGTGCATCAGTCTAGAACCCTCATGAACTTGATTAGTGGACACCACCACAGGTGCCAGAACTGGACCTGTGTCTTGACTGTGTGACAGTGCTTGCACTCGCCGGACTTTAAGAAACCGCCTTTTTGCGTCTCACCGTCCCGTCCTGTAAAGAGAGACTTGTTCACTTTTGTCTCTCCGCAGATTCACACAGTGATAGGAACTCGGCACGGGCTGCCGGCTTTTCAAGCAGCGCGCCACGCATGGCGGATGTAATTGTGAGAGCACCTTGAATGCCAACGCCTCTACTGGACATGCAGGCGTGTGTGGCCTTCACGACAACCCCAACTCCCTTGGGAGCTAGACCCTCAACCAAGGCATCGGCAATTTGGTTTGTTAGACGCTCCTGAACCTGTAGACGTCGGGCATAGAGATCCACTATGCGCGCCAGTTTGGAGAGTCCGACAATCTTGCCATTAGGAATATAACCGACGTGCGCCCAGCCGGTAATATCCGCAAGGTGATGTTCGCACTTGCTGATGATTGGTATGTTGGTCACAATCACCATTTCGTCGCAGTTCTCGGCACCGTCGACGAAGGTCTTGAGAATTCGGAGAGGGTCCTTTTCATACCCCGCAGCCCACTCGTCCCAAGCCTTTAGGAAACGCATGGGCGTCTCAACTAACCCTTCTCTATCAGGGTTTTCGCCAATGAAGCATAATAGGGTGCGGACAGCATCCTCTGCTACCTTGAGGGATACCGGGGAATAATCCCTCATAGATCCTTCCACCACCGAGAAATACCCGCAACGAGGGCAAGGTCTTCCCCAATCACCCGCAGGGCTTCAGAAATCCTATCGGTGGCGTAGTTATCCGTATTAGGTAACTCCATCAGTCCTTCCGACTTTGCCCTAAGAACTAAAGGGTCCGGCCAATTCGCCACTCTAAACCCCTCCGCACGGAGTGTAGTAGCGTGGTCCTTGCCAGTGGGCGGGTAGGCACCGTCATACGACGTATGACTGTAGGCCAGTGCCCCATACGCGCCGGGGATATCCAACGCGAGATTGATTGACTTAGCTTTGGAAAGCAAAATCAATGGAGTATCGATGTGAATCCACGGGTCATCATACTCCGTATAGCCCAAGGCTTGATTGATCAGATCCTGCATCCGAAATACAAAGTCTTGGGTGCAGTCCGGATAGTTAGCATTGTCCGCCTGACACACTCCGGTGACCAGATTGCGGGAGCCCATGACCGCCGCCCTGTTAGCGGCTAGGGTCAGAAACAGGGCATTACGCATCGGCACAAATGTCTTTTCGACACGGGACCCAATGGTAGCGTCCATTTCCGGGAAACTGTTGTAAGCCTCCAGTGGCTCCGCTGGATTGATCAGTGGTGACTTACCGGCAAGAATGGGACCGATCACCACAAGTTCGTGGCGTGTAATCCCAGCCAGTGTGGCCACTATTGAGGCAGCCTCAATCTCCCGGAGGTGCCGTTGACCATAGTCAAATGTTACGGCGGATACATTCTCTACGCCATATTTATTGACAGCCCAAAAAAGGCAGGTTGTGGAATCCTGCCCTCCAGAAAGCACTACTAGCGCTTTGGACATCCTGTGTGGGGGTGCGATGTGGATACTTCCTTCGTGTGAAAAACCGTTGGCAGACTATTTCATTAAGGTTAAGCCGTCTGCCGGGGCAACCGATGGTGGGGTGAAATACCAAGGTAACATAGTGGTACAGGGTCACACAATAGCAACCCCCTGTAGACTAGACATTAAGGACGGTCCCGTCGATGACATAGTCCAAATCCTCGTCAAGAAGCTTAGCAATCTCACTAGGATTCGCTACCAACTGGGCAATGTCATCTTTTTGGTTGCGGCGGTTCCGAATACGGATGTCTGTCGTGCCATACGCTATCATGTCAGTGTATATGATACTATCCGCCTCATTCTCAACCCGCTTGTTCCGACCCTCACACTGGATGCGGAGAATACGGGACCATGTATGGCTGTAGAACACTTGATTCTTGACCGGCTCACCCTTCACACGCCCAACGATGGTGAGTCCAGTCCCACCGATAGCGTCGTTGGCGACAAGAACCTTACATGTCGGATCCTCTTCGAATTGTTCGATGTTACGGTCACGGGCGACGCCTTTCTTGATGCGGCCGTAATACATTGCAGCTCCAACACCGGCGAGCTTTAGTTCCGTGAACAGACGCTCAATCTCATAGTGTTCCTGTGCCCAGAGGATTACCTTATGGGGGCAGCCACGGACCACGTCAAGAGTATCCCGCACACGGGGACAGTCAAGAGATATAATCTGTCTGTTCTTACGTTCATTATTGGGATCAGGAACTGGAAGGTGCCCCGCCACAATCTGCTGGAGCCTTTTGAGGCGGACAATACTTAGTTCGCCGTCAACCCAGTCTCCAGTTCGCAGTTGCGTCTGGTAGTCCCGTTTCATCTCCCGATAGGCCTTCCACTGTTCATCAGAAAGAGTGGTCGGTACCTCATTCCAAGACTGCTTTGGCATGCCCGGTGGATCCTTAGCAATAAAGGTGACCGAGGCAATGCGCTTATTGAGGTACTTGACGTTTCTGTATCCTACCGTTGTAAAGAAATTCGTTCCCTTGACCTTGACCTTGTGGATGTACATGCCTTGAAACTCCGCATTGGTAGCTACATCCAAAATAGCGGGGTCGAGGAAGGCGTACTGGGTGTACAGATCCTCCAAGCCCTGTGCCGTGGGGGTGGCGGTCATAATGCGACGGACAGCAGACTCACCACGAAGCTTGCGCGCGCGAATGCTGACGAGTGAGCTTGGGGACATGATGCGGTGAGACTCGTCCAGTGTAATCTTGGACAGTCCTACACTGCGCAGGAACCGGGCAGCAAAGTCGTAACCAGACTTAGATGATAGAGCCTCATAGTACATCACTATGATCTTGAGACCGGGATGTTCGACCAAGGCCTCGAGCTCATTGTACTCCCACGGCGCACAACTGGACTTGGCCTTATAGTCAATGTACTTCGCATCCGGCATTCGAAGCCATCTGGGAAGTTCCTTATTGACCCACGTCCGGCGGTGAACCTCTGAAGGAGCAATAATCATGGCGGCGTTGATCAGACCCTGCGAATACAGCCATGCCGTGTCCTCAATGTCACTACGGCTCTTACCTGTGCCGGTGGCCCAAAAACGGGCAGCACTATCAAGAACCCGAATCTGCGGGTCTTGCTCTAATTGGTGCGGCCAGTATGGAGCAGAAAGGTCTGGGTCAAACTGGGGACGGGTCATAGCTTGGCGTACTCGCGTTCCCAGCATTTGACCCAACCTAGTTCGTGGCCAATAGCTTCAGCAGGCTTTGTGGGGCGTGGAAACCCCATTTCCCGTGCGAGCTCAAACTGCTGAATGAACGTCATCCTAGCCCGTTGTCTCCGGTGGGGTCGACTGTTGAGGACAGGACCGGGCAGGGCACCTTCCGCGGAGAGTTTCTTGACTGGGGCTGGGTTACGGCCAGGATCATAATACCTTCCTGCACGTGTCCTGCCTGCGTCATTGGAGCCCTTTTTCTTAGTCATAATACCTGTTTAGGTATAACGTGACACGGGCAGACTACCTGTCCAACCACACAATTCTGACTGTAAGGTGGTGCGCCTTACCCTTCCGTGGAAAACGTATTAGGTCCTATTACCGTACGATTGGGTCTGTCTAGTAGACCTAATAGGGTCCTATCCCATTATACTACAACGACTTAGGTCGTGTCCCTATTACCTTATTGGGTGTTCCCGAGTTCTAAAAAATTAATTTTTTCACCCCTACTATAACCTACACGTAATAGGGGTAATAGGGGTCACTGTTCCCGAACACTATAACGGTCCAGCGCTGAGGTACTGGTCACCTCTGGGTAGGCTCCTACGTTGGTGCGGAGCCATGTGATTTCCTCCTGAATGTCTTCATTATCCTGCCCCATGTTACGGTGCCACGCTTTGGGGCGACCATCCCGTCCATCATTCCATTGATAGCCACGCTCTTTGAGCATGTCTTTGGTATGGAACGGGGAGCCAATGGCCCACACGCGGAGGCTGTCTTCACTCGCGGCATGGATGGCGTACAGCAAGGCACTTTTGCCGCCGCGGTCCTTGGCGTTCAGCATGTGAATGCCGACTTGGCAATCAATCAGGGCTCGGTGTGCGTTGTAAAAGATGCCGCCGACAAATGTGGCAATGACTTCTAGGGCCAGACCCGGCGAACCAAACTCCCGGCGCCACGGAATATCATTCTGGGCACAGGCCCACGGAAGCTCGGCAAATCTGTGGAAGTACCGTTCGCACATCCGTCGGTCGAAGCCGGCATTGTGGGCCAGAACTAGATCAACGTCCGACAGCAAATCATCCACGTTACGGGCGTCAATCACCTGCCCCTTGACATCCTCATCCGTAATGCCTGTTACACTACGAATCTTCTCATCTAGTGGGACGCCGGGATCATTGAGAAAAGAATCGCCGTTGCCAACGATATAAATCTGGCCGTCATCATCGTACCGGAACTTGGCTATAGCGAGTTCGATGATATTGTCTTTACGGGTGTCAACGCCGGTTGTCTCCGTATCAACATAAGCCCCAACCTTTAGAGGCCTATCATCCATCCTTTTATAGCTATTGACCGGGCTGAACTTTTCCAAAACCCGGTAGTCTGGATGGCCTCGGACCACCTGGACGGCGTCTTCGACGTTCATTGGCTTCCTGTTGGGAGAGTGCTTGTCTGGCTAGGTGGCAGACCTGCTTAATGGCAAGACATTCCTCACACTTGCACTTATGCTGATTATTCTCAGCACGGTGGCGGAGGGCGTAGACAGTTTTGATTGCCTGCTCTTGTGACATTACTTCCTTCGTGGGTGCCGCATCGACCGCTTGAAGCCAATTAAAGCTCCGCCAAGCAACCGACCCGGCTAGCCGTTACTGCTCGGCCGGTGTAAAATCAACGTAGTAGAACTTCGTCAGTTCGAAGTGATCCGCTACGTCCTGTTTCATGAGCAGGGTAATCTCCCCGCTCGGCGTCGCGGAACTAAATGTCTCCGCTTCAGGAATCTTGCTACCCGCATGTACCGGGTGCATGATGACGCTTTCCTGACCCTGATTGTACGACGTCCTTCTCTTCTCATGCACCTGCACCAGCGCGCGAATTTTCATAACCCCTCCTGCCCCTGTAACCTACAGGGTACCGCCGGGGGCCTACGGTCGGCACCCTTGCCAAACAATATAGGTTCGCACCGTTTCCCTCACAAGATCACTAACCTTTTCTCAACTTACCAAAAATCCTGTTTAGCAGGCGTCTACTGAGGACCTTTTGTGTATCGGTCTTTTCAATATAGGCCGTTGCTCGAAGCAATGAATGCACACTATCGCGAAAACATCCTAGCCCTGTATTACACTGACTACAAAGCAGACCTCGAACCTTATCTGTTATATGGCAGTGATCGACATGGAGAATTGTTTCTGGCTTCGGAACTTTGCGACAGATAGCGCAACACCCCTCCTGAGCCACAAACATAGTATCGTACTGGGCCTGTGTGAGCCCATACTGGACTAAAAGCCTCTTTTCCCGTTGTTGCTCCCTTGTATACCCTCCCAAAACGCCCTCCCCGTTTGTAATTTAACACCCACAATTGCCGCCAACCCACCCGGCTTCCCCTACAACCCACCGCACCCCATTACGCAGGTCTTGGTATACCCCCATACTTTTTAATACGTGCAGGGTACCACGGCGGGGTGCGTTTTTTACCGTTTTACCTGATTTCCTGCGATTGCGCCTAGAGTTCCGGCAAGTATGGCAGAGGCAGTACGGCTGGGACAGGGAATTGGCCCAATAACCCGGCACGGCTGCTCCAAACGCGCAATTGCCTTGACCAGATCCGCGTTTACCCGTTCAATTGCTATACGCCGGGTAGTATCGGCTCCGTAGAGAACTGATAAGGCCTGTCGAGCATCCCGCTCAAAACGATAAGCAGAATCTTTCGCCGCGACTGTCGTACGCAGCTCGACTGCCTCGGCAGTGCGGGCTTCGTACGCCTGTCGCCACGTTGAGGCGGAGTCGGTTGACGTGCGGGCGACCATGGCCAACGAATCGGCGCGGTGCTGTTCCGTTTGGGCACGGGCTCTCGCTTGACGGGCGGCTGTTTCTGCGCGGATCGCCTGCACTGTATCATATACCACCACTCGGATAATGGAATCCTTCTGATGCTTGAATTCCCATGAGGTCTCTTTCAAAGAGTCAAGAGTCCTCTGAGTCTCAATCGGGATCTTGGGCTCATTACCTTTGTGACGAGACCACAACCATACGGCTCCCACCAGCAGGAGTACCGCCACGCCTATCCAATAAATCCTTTTCATGGTAACTCCACGTTGATGGTCAAATAATTACGCGTAGGAACGGAGAGAACATCCCCGTTATTGAACACGACACGAAACTTACCACGATACTGCCCTGCTACCAATGCAGCAAGCCACGGGTATCTCACGATTCTGGCAACCCGATCCAGAAACTCTGCCGGGGATAGGTTGAGGATAACAGAATTGTCCGATATCTTCTCCATCCGGAACGTGACCGAAGCGGCATCCGTCAGGTCCGGATGCACGGCAGATATAGATGCGGGCCAGGATAGGGTTGCAATAATTGGGGGAATTGTGTCCCCCGCGACCATCGAATGTGTGCTCATCTTAAGTGTCGACTCCGAAGGTGAAAGGACGAGGTCGCTAATTGAGGGAACAGGCTCCAGTTTAGACCTACTGCCAGCCAGAGACACTTCTGTGGCCGATGTAGCCACCGAGATATATGTGGCTGGGGGTATAAGTGGAATAATGACAAGATTGCTTGGGGCGGTCCCGCCAAACGTAGCCCCACCAGAAACCGCCACTACTCGTCGCCATCCCGGACGCACCGCACCACCTGCAACTAAGCCACCAGATCCTATAGTTGCCCGGCTGCGTACCGGAGTAGCGGTTCCGGAAATGACGACGCCGCCCGTTGGCACCATCCTGCGCGCCCTCGAGCTAGGGGCGGCTCCGGCAGATGTTAGTCCACCGGATCCGACCCTAGCTCGACGATACGCTGTAGGTGCCGTACCGGCAAACGTCGCCCCGCCCGTGCCAGTATACGGATAGGATACTGCACCACCGGTCTTGGACGATGGGGCGGTGCCGCCAAAGACCCCACCACCATTGCCGATCGTAGAGCGCTTGCGCGGGACCAGTGCCGTGCCGGCTGCCACGATACCGCCAGTAGGGAAGGCCGATCGCTTACGTAGAGATGGTGCGGCGCCACTGGCGAGCAGACCACCTGTCCCGATCTGTACCTTTGTGAACAGAACAGGTGCGGCGCCTGCGAATATCCCACCACCAGTACCCACATACTGGTAGCTTTGGATCCCAACTTTAGAAGATGGGGCCGTACCACCAAAGACTGCGCCGCCTGTCGGCAGTGTTACGCGTTTACGTGGGGCTGGTGCTGTACCCGAGACAGTAATCCCGCCAGTGGGTGCGGGAGCTACGGTTCTGTGGGAGGCAGGTGCGACACCAGCTGTGATTAGCCCACCAGCAGCCACGATAGCAATTGTACGGCGTAGCGTTGCCACACCGGCTGCTATGAGCCCACCAGCTCCAACAGTGGAGCGACGCCGGAGGGTAAGGCTGGCACCGCCGGATGCTAGGCCTCCCGTGGGGGTGTAGCTATAAGACCGAGTCTGAAGTGTGACGGCAGCGCCACCAGAAACTAGACCCCCTGTAGTAACCGTGACTCTCTGACGTGGGGCAGGTGCAGTGCCACCAGATACTAATCCGTTAGTTGCAATCGGAGCAGCACGAACACGACTGGAGAGTGCCGTTCCTGCAAAGGCACCGCCGCCTGTGCCAGTATACGGATATTGTGTGCTAGTGACTCCTGCCTTGACTTCAATCCCGATAGCCGCCCACGCGAGGCTCGTCGTCCACGAGGCCGTGAGCGTCGTGTCACTGCTGTGCGGGTTGCGATAGTGCAACGCGCTGTTTTGCCGCTCCGTCTCGTCGCACTCGGCCAGTTCGACGCGGCTCTCGGCGACGGTGATGTTCTGGAGATTCCCGGTCACCGCCGAGTAGAGGACGGCGAGGTTGTCCGTCGCGCCGAACGTGTTCATGGTCACGAGGCTGCTCGTGCCCGTACCGGTCGCGACGACCACCTTCACGATGGTCCCGGTGTTGTCCTCGCCGTCGATGTACCAGAGAATCCATCCGGCGGCCGACGCAGTAGCTGAGAGGACGATACGGATAAGCGCGCTCGCCGTCGTTGTCCCGACGTCAACGTGCCACGTCTCTAGTCGGTACAGCGTGGCATAAGTGACGCCCGCTGGCGTGGTGCCGTCTGTCGCCAGCGCGAACGCCAGCGGCGTGCCGAGGGGATTGTGCGTGACGGACGTGACCGTCGCCGCCGCCGTCGCCTTGTAGCTATGGACCGACAGGAAGTAGCGACGGCCAGCGGTGAGGACGACAGCGCCGGTATCATACGTCCCGAGATTGGCGACGTTGAACTCGTTGAGCGCGAGGACCGGGCTGGTGATCGCCACGGGGCCTTACAGCGTCGTGTCGATCGTTGGCGTGCCTGCGCGAAGCGCCACCTGACAGTCGAACATCAGGTCGATTGCGTTGTAGAGTTCGCCCGGCGCAAACGCCCTCGTGCGGTCCATAACATCAAGCACCGTGCATCGGTCCTTGAGCGCGTTCGGGATGCTCGTGCGCTTGTTCGTCGGCAGCGTGTTATCGGCCCGCAGATTCGCCAACGCATCGTCTACTGTGGCGATGCACTGTGTGATCTGCGCTTTATCCGCCGCGCTCAGGCGTGCATCCGTTTGCAGCGGTACCAGAATGACCCGTGCCGCTGCCAACGCTTGGCCCATCGTGTAGGTCGCCACCGTTACGACGGCCAGAGGATGACGGACACAATCCAGAACGCGAATGCCAGAGCGGCCCACCACATATCTGTATCCTCCGTTATAGGTTCTTTGTCTCCACCGAGCAGTTCTTGACGGTGGACCATATCTTACCCCTTGGGAGGCGTCTTTTCCTTGGCATAGCCGAGGAGCACCGCCTTTTCCATGGCTGGGCGCCGTGGCTTGGGGATGTCGGAGAGCTGGGCCTGCTGCAAAAACTCCAACGGGACACCACTGATCAGCTCTCCGTCCTTGTACGCCCCAGTCACAGCAACAGTCTCCCCCTTGGCATCCACTGTATGAAACTCAGCAGAGTTGCCCTGAATGGAGTTGATGATACCAATGGTACCATCCGCCAACTTGGCCCATGCACCCTTGCGTGGGAAGTCCTTTTTCGCCATGATCCTCGTCCTCAGTCAAACGTGATGGTAGGCGTTACCAGAATGGCATCGCCGTTGTTGGTGATAACATATGGAGCCGCTGAGAATCGCTCCGCCCACATGATCTTGCCAGACGTGACCTGCTTGACCATGTACCCATAGATGTTCTGGAGGGTCTGGTCAGCGGTGGATGTAAAAGTCTGCTGGGCAAACGATGCACTGGTCGGGGCACCTTCCACGACAGTCCATCCTACTCCAGTCAGAGCCTTGGATGCATAACCCGTGAACGTGGCGTCCGTGTACCCAGCCGTAACGTCAGTTTCCGCTGGCGTCAGGTTGTTCTGGTACAGGATCAAGGTCTGGTCCTGTGGAGCAGTCTTGTTCAGGAACGCAGCAATCGCAATTCCTTCGCCATTGTTCGGGACTAGGAGCGGCATAACTTAACCTCTGGTCAAGGAATCTTAACTGGGGACACGCCGACAGGCTGTTGGGTAAGAATTGCCGTCCATGTCCCCGCGCCAACAATGCCGTCCACCACGAGGCCACGTGATCTTTGATACAGGAGCACAGCTTGTTCAGTCCGTGGACCGAACGTCCCGAGTCCGGACACCCGCTCCATACCAAGCATGAATTGAAGCGTGGTCACGGCCGGTCCCACGGCACCACGACGAATTACCGGCCACCGTACTGGCATGGTCGGGTCGGGTGCCGACGAGATGAAGCCCGCTGCAAGCTCTTCTGGCGTCGCGATAATCTCGAAGTGCATCGTGTCATAGTTGCTGTTCGGCACTTCGGGACGCCCATCCCAGTCACCGCCCCAACGGAATACCTGCACACCTGCCACCGTGCAGATCGCATAGACATCGAGGATCATCGCCCTCGGCATATCCGTTACGAGCTTGTCGCGCCGGTAGGGATTCGTATCGTCGTTCACGTCAACTGAGGTGGCCCACGAGTGTGACGACAGTGACGTACCTCCAGTGATCTGACGGTAGTTATACCCGCCGCATCGACGCACGATGTAGCTGTGGCGCAGAAACACCGCTCCAAGTTGTGTGAAGGCTTCGCGCGCCAGAGGATGGCACTGAAAGCGTGGACCACCAGCATAGATAGCCATGCCGACAACGAGTCGATTCATTTCGACCTTGACCGGCGTTCCCCACGCCTCGTTCCGCCATGCGCTACTGCCGCGCGTCGCCATTAGTCACCCTCGCCTTCAACCTGTGTGCCCACCGGAACCGACGGATCAACCTTCACCACCGCCGCTCGCAACGCAGGTATGGCAGAAGGAGGTGCTGCTGGCACCGGGGCGGCTCCGACACCGGTGACCGTGACGCTACTCGGCGCCTCGACGGTGACCGGCGATGTACCCGCCTGCTTGTAGCCGATGTCCGTGAACCGCTTGCCAACCATCCCGACCACGTTCACGCCGGCCAGCGCGCCGAGCAGGGTCAGCCAGCCGTCGTAGCCATCCGGGAACGGCTGACCGAGCGCGAGCTTTGCGCACACGATGAATCCCGTCAGGAGGATCAGCACGAGTGCCGTCACCGTCCCGCCGTTCTGCGTGGGGAAATCAGCCAACGCGCTCTTCAGGCCCATGCCTCGTCCCTCTCGTGAGTGTCAGCGGTCAGGTGGATCATGGGCAGCACTTCCTCGCGCGCCCGCACGACTGGCTGCGCGCCTTGTAGACGAGCGCCGGCTTGTGGTATTCGCAGAGCGCGACGGCGACCTGATGCACCACGCCGTGACGGCGAAAAGAGCGGAGCACGAAGTGCGTCATTTCGTCAGCACCGGGAGGAGCGCGCCAAGCACGAAGCCCACGATCGCGATTACGAACAGCACGGCGGTTTTCACGTTGCCATACCCTTCGCTCTTGCCAGCGTCCGTCGCCCGCCCTTCGCGCAAGCTCTTCATCGTCGTCACCAGCTCGGCCATCATCGGGTCGGCCACCGCCTGCTTCCCCGCGCCTTCGTAGCTCGACTTTTCCAGCGCGGCAATGCGCTCCGTGATCTGCTGCACCGTGTCGCTCGTCTGCTTGGCGATTGTCTGCGCCGTGTTCTGGAGTGCCGTGCGAAGATTCTCCGCGTTCGTCGCCGTTGTCGCCGCGAGCGCTTGAATGGCGGCGAGCGCCCGATCGGCTTCCGTCTTCACCGCCGTCACGTCCACTTGACGGATGGCGTCGAGGCGCCGCGATTCCAACTCACGGATCTCCTTCATGTGCGTCGCTCGAAGGTCTGAGACGAAGTGCAGGTGCGCGAGCTCGGCGTCGATGCGGCGGTTGTTCAGGTCGCGCAAGTCGTCCTGCCGGAGATTCGCTGCCTCCGTCAGCGCCTTCACATTCTCGGTCGGGTCGATCGCGGGTACCCCTTGCGCGTCCACGGCCGGCCCGCCCTGCGTGCTGCTCGGGCTGGACTGCTTCTTGGCGGGCGTCATATGATAGGCCGATCTAGTTCCAACACGATCATTCATCCTTCTTGATCTTGGCATAGCCGATCCGAATGTACCGGAGCGCGCCGAAGTCTACTGCTGTCAGTCCCATCTGATCCTTCACGAGCTGCTTGGCTTGTTCCTCGATCCACTTCTCTTCCATCAGATAGGGGAGCATTACGGGTTGCTCGATGTTCAAAAAAGCTCGCATTTCTGTCACAAACTTCCTAGGATCTGTCATGATGACTTCTTCCCGCAATAGCTCGCCCTTGGCACCAAGCGTCTTCTCCACCTTCCGCTTTCCCTCTTCCCACTCGGCATGCTCATCAATGAGCGCTTCGCGATCATAATACACGCCTTGCACCATTGGCAGGATTTCCCCTTTCAGGGTGCCAATCTTAGCAGAGAGCGTCCCCGGACGGAGCCACTTGATCCACGCGTCGAGTGCACCGGCCAGTGGTTCAAGATAAGCGTTTGGAACCAACACGACAATAGACATAGACCACCTCTCCGGTTGGCAGATAGTTCGTACCTAATAGTATAACGCCAGTACACACGCCCGCCTAACCCTGACTAGGGCAAAGGTGGTTCAACCGGAGTAACTGGCCATGACCGCCTAGCCTTGCTGTTCACACTCACCACGCAACTGGCAAGTGTCCGGGTCCGGTACCCGGCGCTTACTGGGGGCAGTAGGACCATCCGAACACGACATCGCGACCAGCGCCAGCAAGAAAAGGATTCTCATGTCAGAATACCAGTACACTAGACGTTGCTGTCGGCCCTGGGACACTCCCGTCGATGCTCATATAATAGATCACGGCATATCCCCAATCCCCCACGTCGTACACGGCACCAGACGTGATACTCTGTGTCGTATCACTCACACCACCCACTGCATCTGCAAGAAAGTAGCTCGCTCCGCCATTCGTTGAGCGATAAAACTGTGCCTCGACGCTATATGGCTGGCTCTGGTGCGTCCATCCCGCCAGACCATTTTTCGGGTATGTCAGTTCATCAAGCGGTACCCTGTCGAGAGATGGGGCCAGTGGTGCGTTCGGTGGCACTGTGTAGTTGAAAATGTAGCGCCACCCCTCATTGTAAATAGGTGGATCTTCCTGTATTAGCACCTTCTCGTACCACCACGCCGCCTTTACGAGCTTCCATCCGTTGGCACCGAACTGTGCATCCCCGTCATTATAAATCTGAATGCGCGCAGCATTGGTCTTCCAGCCAACAGAGCCAGCAACAGGAAGTGCGTCATACGCACGAAGTTGAAGTGACATAATTAAATCTGGAAGTGGATGGTGCCGTGCTGTGCTGTTCCTGTTGGCACTCCCGTAGACAGAATGATTGCTGTCATCCTATTGTTACTACCATCTTCAAAGTAACTCCCAGACTTCATATAAGTGGTGGATTGGACATACGATCCGGAGGTAATCTGCGCAGTCGTAAGCAGAGATGCCCCAAACATGTTCCCGCTAGTCCAAATGCCGTTACCTATGAATGATAGCGCCACGCCGTTGGATGCAATGCCCAATCCGTGCTGAAGTGTCTTACCAGTGATATTCTTGAAGCCAACCCCTGCGTCGTCGTATCCGTAAAACATTCCATACAGCGTGCCAAGGGTCGAACCGTCAGTTGCCATTTGGTAGCTTGCACCCATAGCGTACACAGACCGATATTTTGTTGCGGCGTAGATGCCAACGAGCCCATATCCGAGATCGTCCGTGTTGATGAACAGATTCTTCGAGACTGTCCACGATTCTTGAAGGAACCCACCAGCCGTTGTGACACGAACGCGATATGTACCAGTAGAGTCGAGCAGACCGAAACCAGCGCTATCCGCGTAGACTGATCCTTGGTGTGAACCAGTATTAAAGGCAAATGCCAACTGTACGGTTGATGCAGCGTTAGACATAATCTGCCACTGCTGCGCACTCATTGGCCGGAAATGTATGCCCCAGAACTGCGAGTACAATCCAAGCGCGTCTGTGCTGAGCCGGACATACCCAGTTACGAACAGATCTCCGCCGACATTCAGCTTATAGGAGGATGTGCCGGGCACTCCGACAATGACATTTGCACCACCCGTTGCGTAATAATTCAGGTAAAGGTGATTGGCATTCGTCGAATCAATATGGAGGTTCGGACTGGAAAAGATACTGGAGTTCGTAACATGGGTCGTACCGCCGATCTCCAGCGCGTTCGCGGTGCCGGTACCGAACAGGAGCTTGTTCGTTCCGACAATCGTGCCGCCCAGCCCGGAGATGATGTCCCGCCATGCGCTCCACACGTCCGACCCATACCATGCATTCCGATAATAGAGCTTGCCCACACTATCGAAAAACAATTGACTGTCGAGATGCGCGCTTCGACCGGCGATATGCAGGAGCGTGCCATAAGTATCCGGGGGAGAGCCAGCGGTCTGTGGATCGCCAAGCGCTAAATAGTGATCATACAGCTTGATACTGTTTGGTGAGGACTGATGCCCAGCCGTGGCCCACATCCACTGATTGTTCGTCCACCGGATCTCGTTCGCGTTAACTAATACACCAGCGATAACGGAGAGTGTACCGCTGATACTCACATTGCCGGATGCATCTGCGCTGACTGCCTTGTACCAGCTAGACCAAATGCCTCCGTAGCGACCACGCCACCGAAGACCGTCTGATGGGCTCGCGGCATACGCAATGGCAAGCTGTGTGAGTTCTCCGCTGCCATCCTTGGTAACATACTCGAAGTTGAATGGGTGATAATATCCACCACCCGGTCCATTGGTGGCCGTGCCAAGCAACAGGCTATATCCGCTTCCGGAACGGGAGTTGGTGACATGGTTCCAATCTAGCGTTCCACCCGTTGACTCAGCACCCACACCACCCAGCAAACGATTGATAGTAGCGTCACCAACAACATTCGCCTGGCCATCGAAGTTCTGTCCGAAAATCGTACGCGCCGTTGTTAGCCGTGCCGCGGACGTTGCTGTTGTAGCATTTCCAGACAACGCACCAACCACAGTGCCTACCGTGAAAACGCCTGCACCTGTTAATGTCGCGGCGAGTGTAATGCCACCATACCACTTAAAGAACTGACCAGTGCCCGCAACCGAAAACCACATCGTGGCACTATCCATGCCTATCCCATAATCAGATGCCGATGGCGACAACGAGGGATAGATCACTATCTTCGTGCCGGCGGACCGTGTGGTGAATGTTGGAGCTGCAACACCAGCAGTTGTCCATGTCCAGTACGTGCTAATCATCTGCTGTGGCGCAGTCCAATCGATCCCTTGTGCATTCTTACGCGGGATCTGTGTAGAGAGCGCTGTGTCCGCGATCGAGGCAGCAGGGAAAGATACGGCGCCTCCGGAGACCGTCAATCCACCTTGTGCGGTGAGGAGACCGGGCACTGTTAAGATCGCAGCCGGGTTAAGCGATCCTCCGGACAACGGAAGGAATCCAGATGAGGCTGCGAACTCCGACCAATCCGTTATGGCTGCTCCGAACTTCGACCACAAACGCCCACCACCATCCTTATTAGCGAGCGATCCAATGGGCGCGTCCATCCCCACCAGAGATGGATCATCTGGTGTGACAAAGATGGCACGCCCGGTCGCCGGATCGAAAATATGCCGTGCAATGGTCATCCGAACTGTCCCTGCCAAACGGGAATGTTCTTGATCACTTCATTACTAGCAAGGGAAGATGTATATCCGGCTTTTGACGCCGTGACCCGGAGTTTATCATTCTTCGACAAAGCTCCGGCGCCATGAGCGTGAAGAAATGATACGGCTGTCCCGATCTCCGCATTACTCCACGGCCCGTATCCCGGAGTGTCCACTGTCTCCGTCATATGTTCCAGCGTCCACGTCTCACCTCCAGGAGATCCACCGCCCGGAGTGATTGTGATGGGGAGCCCGCCTTGACTCTGACTAAAGGTTCCCACCGCGAGAGTTGGAGTAGGAAGAGTAGCGCCACTCAAAGTAATAGTACGAACAGGGGATCCTGTTGCAGACAATATCCCGGCGGCGCTCACGCCGTACACTTGATATGTGTAGGATGCGCCCGGCGTCCGTCCGGTATCCGAGACCACTTGCGTTGCGCTAGCTAGTGCGGTACGCGCCACATCCGTCAATGCTACGCCGTCCCGGTAGATCCGGAGGACGGCCGGCAAATTACTAGCCGGCATGAGGATAGACAAATTCACCACTGACGGGCTTGACTCCGCCAGAGTCAAGTCAGCCGGTGCAGCGGGAGCAGCAGCCGGAGCGGCAGCCGCTTGCACCTTAACGGTGACGGTCCCACCTACCTTATTCAGCCCGGTCAACTCTCCAGACCCTACGCGGTTCAACGCATCCGTCGCGACAAACGTCACCAGCAACCAATTGCTTGGATTCGCTACCGGCACAATGATTGATCCATCATCCAACAGTGGAGATCCCGGCGCCTTATGTCCAACGGCAGCAATGCTCACTATTGATCCAGGATCAGTGCGGTACTCCCGGACAAAGACATCAACACGCGCCGTCAACTCACCGAGCGTGATCCCGGCAAAGGTCACGGAGCGTGAATCCACACCAGTCGATCCCACACTCACCGTCGCGCGCGCGTCCGAAGGGCCAACCCATTGATCCGTTTGAATCACCAACTGTGAACCCTTCGTTCCGAGCGCACCAGTCAGGAGGGTATTATACGCGCGCACACCCAAATAGAACTTCTGTCCCGGTGAAAGTTTCCGAATAATCCCACCAACCTTATAGACATAGGCAGCTGTGCGTGCGATAAATGAGCTATCGGCATCCGTCGCCGCATCAATTTGCGCAGCAGTCGGAGGCGCGTCAAGCGTCACCACAAACTGAGTCAAGTTAGTATCTGAGTCACCGCGAGAGATTACTGTTAAAGTCCCATCAACATTGATCTGATAGGAGACTTCCGGAGGCAATGGAAGCGATCCCACTGCAAACCGCACACCACGCTCCTCGACAATCGTCTCAACTCCTCCAACCATCGCATAGGCGCGATACTCGATGCGGCTAGGCTGCTTCTCAATCAACGCAACGGTTTGTGTATATGTCCCGCCAACCGGCGCAACATCCGCAAAAACGGGTGCCGCGTTCCCGAGCACCGGCGCCATTTGCACCTTCGTAAGCCGTCCCTGCGGATCCACCGGCGTCAACACCAAGGTCCCGAGCGCGCCATTCTCAGTAGGAGTCGCGCGAAGCTCGGGATAAATAACCGTAGCTTGATCATTGAGTGTTCCGGGCTGCGACTCGTTTCCAACTACATCATAGGCCAGTACTGTAATGAACCCTTCCTCGCCAGCGGCTAAAGTGAGCACGTCCGGGAAAGACACCTCGGTTTGCCCAGCGCCGAGTAGCGTGGCGCCTGCTGCTCGTACCGTGGTGAGTGTTGGTTGGCCGGCCTTGGAGACTGCATACTTGACGGAATAAGTATCCTCGTCCGTACGAACGACAGCTGTTATCTTCCCCAAAGATGTACCCGGCACGAACGTAACCTCAGGACGCTGTGGTTGTGCCTCAACGTCAAACTGAACAGCACCGCTGGCAAGAACGCCTGTGGTTCCGTCCTTCTTATGCCCGTTCACACGCCACTGGATTGTGGACTGAAGAGTGGCGTGTTTATCTACGCTGGCACGGAAGTCAGTAATCCCTTCAGATTGGCGCCATGCAGACGGTGTCCTGTTACCGCTTTGAGACATGAACTCAATACTTGTCACTAGGCCAGTGCCCGGCTTCACGTCCAGGATGAGAGTTCCTGTTGTTGGAGCGTCCGATAGGATTGGCTCAATCTCCAACGCACCGCGCAGAGATAGTGAGGGATCGGGGATAGCCGGATCCGCTGTTACATTATAGAGCGGTTGTTCCAGAGAAAATACGTCTTCGACAGCTTCTACCGTGACCTTATTATCCGTGAGCGTACCATAGTTGGCGGACGCTACACGAAACACACGAGCAAACAGGCCAAAGTCCGCCCACCCCATCACGAAAGGTCGACCGACACGGAAGTCCCCGGCAGTTCTATCCGATTCAAATCGAACTTTGCCGAGCGGCGTGGAAAGAACGCGCAAAGATCGTACACCGACCTTGCTGGCAATAGTCGGGTTCATAAGACCAGGAAAATCCAATGTCACGGCATGTGTCTCACCAAACGTGCGCTGTGAGGCAATGTCCTGAATTGGTTGGGTTGGAATTGTCTTGAAGAAAGGCCCTCGCCGAGCCGTATACCGTATGCGTACCTCATTCCTGAGTGTCGACCACGACGGGCGTGTATAGTTGACGTTAGAGGCGTTGCCCTCATTGATAACGGGCAAGTTAGCTACGACATAATCGTTGCGGTTCAGAGTCAGTTCAATTAGGCCAGTGACGGGATGCTGTTGGACCTGTCCATCTGCGTACCGCAAAAGCTCCGTAATGATTTCATCCCCCGTCTGTCCTGAGTTCAAGAGGAGATTAATTCCCAGATCCTCAGACCACATCGTTTCCCCCGCCGCAACAAAGCTGGGGATATCAATATACGTGCTAGGAAGACCCAGACCCCAAACAGTGTTAGTGAGAACTTCATAAATAGCCTCAGCAATATTGGCACTACCATCCGACATTACATTATGACCAACAGTTAGGGCCAGATTGTTTGGGCAGCGCCGGATTACAAACTCAACACCGGGCAGGGTAGCACGTTCCCCATACTGAAACCTTGCCACTGGAGAGGCAAGGCCAAATACACAATGACAAATGTTCTCATAGCGTGTTCCAAACTCCGTTGGCCCGATGATGCTTTGAAGCGTTGGGTCAACATTCTGAACAGGCGTGCCCCAATACAAGGTCATTCGACCCACAAGACCCCCGCCGTGCTGATACCCACCAAAGAGCCAGTCCGTATTAGTAGTATCTAACGGCAATCCTGCATCCGGGGTAACATCGGCGGAGCGTAGGAATGGTATAGCCGGAACAGTCTTGTTGCCAACCACCCCACCGCTTATCACTCCCCACGACGGCTGGCCATTAATCTCCATTGGGCCAAAGACTTCGGGACCAAGCTCTTGTGCGGCGAGAGAACGATTGCCGTCCCAAATGATATCTACTAATTCATCAATTGGACCGTGACACAATATCGCCTGAAAAATGGCTTCGTAGACATATCCCATCGTAACATACTTCGATGAGAATAACCCGGTCTTGACCTTCTCCTGTTGTTCCCTAGCGTTGACTGATCCAAAAAAGGCGACGTTAGCCGGCACCTTTACAACACCAAAGGCAACAGGCAATACTTCCCCTTCCTCAGAGCGCGGGCCCTTGGGGTCATCTGGAGTCGCTTCAGGAAAAACTGGCTTGGGGGCCAGAAGGGCCTGCAGCACGAACAGAACAACCTGAATTGCCACCCAAGCAAGCAGCGATAGTGCCATTAGACCATATCGTCCTTGAATGGATCAAATGTCGGGAATTGTGGATACCCTTGATGATTGATCACATTCACAAACTTGTCTCTGCAGGTGGGATAGCGCTTATCACACCCTGCGTAAAAATCAGCTACATCAGTAGCAATATAGCCGGGGTTATAGAGCAAACGGATTGTTGCCGTTATTCCGTCAGAAGTATGGTCAAGAATGGTGGCCGCCGGTATTCCGGTTTTCTGGATAAATCCACCGTCAAAATATCCCGTGGCTTTGGTGCCAGCTACACCCGTCACGGTGATAACCAAACCTACCAATGTACTGATAGTCCCTACAAACTTGTAGGTAACCGGATTCACTTTACACCGTTGATCATAAAGCGTGTTGTTACACAACCTTTGGATTAATTGTACAGGGATGGATTTCTGGATCGCATTCCTCATTGGCACACAGGTCAGCTTAGCAGTACCACCCTCAAAGATACACTGACCGACACGACCGCGGAACAGAGTCGCAAAGTCCACAGATCCTATATGGGTGCGGTAGACTGTAAGCCATAGCTGCTGTGCCGGCAGAAATGGAACACGGAAGAAATCCGCGATTGGATTCAACGCATCGACAATGACATCGACGGACATTGAACCATCCTCATCTGACTGGCGAAACGCGCCTCTGCTAATTGGCTCTGGTGTATACGTATTAGCCGCGAAGACATAGTTCGCGTCCGAATCCGTAAATCTCCATATTTGGGATCCGAATGTGAACTCATAGAGTTCAACAGGATCCAGATTAGAGGTTTCGTCAGTGAGGTACGTCACGCCGGGGTTTCCCGCGGTAATTCCGTAAAACCAGCCTCAACCGTAGCTAGGCCAATATTATGATACTCTATGGAAACTTTATCGTCGGTGAGACGAGCGTATAGCAAGAAACACACCTTTGCGTTCAACCCAACCGCAGCTGTGGTTGTTGACTCAAGAAAAAGCCGTTCCACACCTGTCGAGGGCACTGTTACCGAGGTCACAACCAACGGCATTATGATACCGTTCTGAATCACGGCAATCTTAACGCGAGTCGTCGACCCCATGAACTTATTCGCAAAGTCCACAGCCGCAATATCAATGGACCCAGCATTGATAAGAGCAGTAGCCACTAACGTCAGGTCATCCTGATAGGTCGGTACCCATAAAGGCACACGGCGTCCCCGGCGAGTAGCTAGCCACTTCCGAAAGACATTGAACTCCGCACGCCCAGTAAGTGTCCACTGAGCCTTACGCGCCAACACAGGGGATGTAGCAAACAACCGAATCTGAAAAGGACCTAAGTCACTACCTACACGCTCGGAGCTAAGAGTCCACTGTTCTTCATCCGCACCATCATCGGTGTCAGGATGAATATTTAGAAGCTCAGAGCCACGGAAAGTCTGAGTCGGAGTAAGGGTTGGCATCTGCGCCGCGGATGTAGTGTCCAATTCAAAGGCTACATCTGCACCGGCCACAATATTCGTTCGGTTCATCTTGTATGACTGGGATAGCGTACCCACCCCAAGAGGCACCACTAATACCTCATTGGCCTTATGGACAAAAGATGTTGCAGCGTCAACCACCCCGGTCAATTGCGCCACCACGATCGAACCCGTATTGGCTACGCTGTTGGCGCCGTTGTATGTTGCTCGCAGTGCTGGATACACCGCCATGGATACGGCAGTATTTGTGCCATTGGTCAATCCGCTGAGGGAAACCAACCACCACGCTCCGGCGTCCCGAACGGTGCCAACTCCTCCAGCAACCACAAACTGGCCAGTTTGTGTATTCAAGGCCAAAGCTGCCATAGTGACTGCCGTTCCGCCGCTCGCATACAGCTCAAAATATGGAGCCCGAGTGGTGATAGCGTCCTTTGCTACCAGCCAGTGCTCGGTATATCGAGCCACCGTAGCTGGAAGACCACTATACACGATAAACGCACGGCGCTGTTGTACGGTAGCGCTGGAGTCAGTGATTGTGGTTGCGGTATTTGGCGTCCCGTCCAATCCGGGCGCATTCAATGCCACTTGCGCGTCGCCGCTCGATCCCGTCACCAAATCCTTCTTGGTTGTTACAGGACCACTCGACAAGACTACGCCGTCAGCGCCGTCCGCGACCCAATCCATGATATCATAAGTATTAGAATTCTTCCAAACCAACACCTTTCCGGAAAAATCCATGAACTCATCAATCATATCCAATGTATAGGACTTCAAAACCTCGTCCAGTCCTGTAGCACGCCGAGCGTGTTGCCACATAGGCACATACCAGCGGTTGCCCATCTTCCACAACAGACCAGCAGCCCGACCAGCCTCACCCAAGTCCATCGCAGTCATGCGCCACTTGAGATGCAACTTGGGACGTCGACGCAAGGCAATTCGATCTTCCGTATCATTATGTGAAGTAATGACATCAGTCACATATTCCACAGTCTCGACAATAGGGTCAACCCCATCCGGTTCAAACGGAAACAAGACAGGTATTTGGAACGGAGTTGGATTGGTGCCCGGCATTACCCTAACATTCCCCGGACCGCCTTCCGGTTCTTGGCGATCACGTTAAATATTGCTTGAGTTCCCGGCTGGGATTCGATGTGTCGAGCAACTAAGCCCGGTTCGAGCCCAATCGTGGCCTCAAAACCACCGAGATTTGAGCCCCGTGCGTTTGATACCAAACCACCTTCCGCATAGCCACGGGAGCGACGACGAGGACCGACAGCTACCGCCGCGCTCTCATTGATCGCGTGTAGAAAGTCCACACCGACATTTCGAACTGCGGCGGCGTTGACAACATACTCACCTCTGCTTAGTCTGGCAGGAATGCTGTCTGAGGTACTGGTGCCCGGTCCCCAAACATACCCGCCGTGCGCTACGCCTACCCCGGCTTGCCCCGAAGGTAGTACAGTGCCCCCACCACCCACCCCACCCACCGCCCCAATACTGCCACCAAAAAAGGCTAGTGCCTGTTGTATGAGTATGTTGGCCAACATTTGGGAAGCGATCTGACGAAGACTCGCAACAATGCTGCGAGCAACATCCCGCCAGATATCATCAAAGGCTTTGGCACCTTCCGTAAGCTGATCAATTAGATCTGCCAGACCTTGTGTACCAGCCTCCTTTGCCGTTGACTTCAGCCTAAAGAACTGATCTGCTGTCTGGATGACAGTGGTAGAGATTTCCTGAAGTTTAAGGGCAAGATTTTCGACAGCAGTAACCTGTTCGGGATCACCAGTGATTAGTGCGAATTCGCGCATCAAAGGAATCAACCCATGAAGCTGAATCTGCGCACGACGGTGAGCATCCAGAATACGTTCCTGAGAAGTCAGTTCCGTAATGTTACCGGCCTGACGCTGTTGGTCGATCTCACTCAACGTAAGAGCCAGACTGTCAAAAACAGTCTTTGTCTTACGGTTCAGTTCATCCAGCGAGGCCTTAGCGTTGTCTATGTCAAACAGACGGGAGACAATATCCGCCCCCGCCTCATTGCCTTCGACCTTCAATTGTGCTACCAGAATCTTGAACCTATCTCCAATCTCCAGGGCACGGGCCTCGGAGAACCGACCCTGATCTTTCAGAAGTTGGACGTGCGCCTGTGTTACCTCCTGCTGGAGTTTTAGTTCATCCGCACGCTGCTTCTCGTTATTGTCCTCAACAACCTGAAGCTTCTGTGATTCAAAGATTTTGATTTGGTCCAGAATTTTTTCCTTTGCGCCCACGTCGGATGTCGCGGCGTACAACCGGCGCTGAACAGCGATCATCTTGTCAATAGCTTCCTGATTTGCCCGAATGACATCTGCATAATACTGGGCATAAGAAAGCTTTTGGTTATCCAGCAAAATCTTGAGATCCTTTAGACGGTTAGCAAGTTCCGCCTTAATCAAGGCAGTGGCACCCTGCCCTCGCTTAACGGCGCTGTCTTTTGGCGGCACAGGTTCCGCAATAGACGAAAGAGTGATGTCCTTTTCAAGGGCACCCTGCCGTCGACGTAGTTCGCGGATTAGTGTCCGTGTACGTTGGCGATCACCCTCATTGGTTGCATCCAAAGAAGCAAGATATGCCAATTGAGCCTCGACCTGCTGATTCACCACAATCAGCTGAAGTTCGCGGCTACGAGAGGCGTATTCCTTTTGGCCAATGACCTTGTTCTTAAGATCAGTTAGCAACAGCTCTGACAGATACTTCTCAAATTCAGAAGTAGCATCAAGAGCCTCGTGTAATTCTTTTAGGCCAGCAACTGCGTTATCAGAGGCTTTGCGCATGCCAAAGACTTTCGCCGCATATATTTCTGTGGCGGTGTTACCAACTGTCAGAGACTTTGAATAGTCCCTAATTCCCTGATTTATGCTCTCAACCCATTCATTACCGGAAGCCGCGGCATTGTCCAATGAATTTGCAAGATCCTCATCGAAATACCGAACAGCAGACGCTGCTAGCCTCAACAGCAACGTAAAAGGCTTGATAAGAACATTAATTACAGCCGCGCCAATACTACCGAGCACGACAAGAACAACGTCGAGGACTGTACGAATATCTGCTACTACCGCGCCAACGCCCACTATGATATTACCAATAATCCCAGTCTTGACGCTAATCTGCGCAAAGGAACCAAGGAGTCCAAATACAGTACCTGATAAATCCCTTAGTTCGGACCCAAGTAAACCCACTGACCGGAGAATACGATCTACTTGACCAGCATTCTCCTGCAACCACCCACTAAATTCTTGTGCCCCTTCAACAGCTGCCTGCATAGCACTGCCAAGAAGGTCGCCTAGACCACCGAAAATGCTTTGGGCAACATCGAGGATACCACGGAGGCTATCAGATACCCTTGCGGTATCTAAGTCAAAGATGGACTCTAGAGTTTTTTGGGCGTTGACCTTTAAGGCGTCAAACAGTGGCTTAGTGGCGTCACCGGCGAGATTCTCAATAGCCTCGCGGATGTTAGACATCACACCACGGAAGGTCTTAGCCGTGGCTTCACCAGCCACGCTAAAGGCTTCCAGACGTTTGGTTACGAACTCAAATAGTGTACCAGCCTGCTGTGCTTGCTTGATCTGGGCGTTGGTAATACCCAATGCCGTAGCAATACGGGTATTACGGGGAGTGATGGTCCCGGTAAGCAGGGACCGAATCTCCTCGTTCAATTGGTTCAGTGGCACGCCAAGGGCACCGGCCGCCTGAGATACCTGAACGGTCAGGATCCGAATCTGGTCAAGCGTCAACCCCCACCGTAGACCCACGCCGGTAGCCTGCTGGAACGCTATGACCAGCTGTTCGGTTGTGGCAACGGTCCGGAGGCCCGCAATACGGAGCTTATTGACTTGATCCGTTGCAAGGGCTTGAGCAATGCCCAATTTCTCCACACCAGTAATGACCTGACCAGTTGAATCAGTCATCTTGGTCTGGGAAGTTATCAACGAAGCAATACCGAGATTTGATGTCTCGATTACCTCATTGAACTTCAAGCCCATGTCGATAAAGGCCTTAAATGTCTTAGCCCCGACAAATACAGCCGCCAGTGCTAGAACATCCCGAATTAGACCCTTGACGGCTTCTTGCTGTGCCTTTGTAGCAGCTAGCGCGGCTTTTTGAGCCGTGGTTGCGCGGCGTAAAGCGGCCTCGTGCTCTTTTTGGGCACGCGCATTTTCACGGAGCGCAGCCGTGGCCGCTTTTTGATCCGTGGATCCAGCCTTTTGTTTTTTGGCTAGTAGCTCTAATTCCTTGCGAAGCTGCTTAATGCCTTCAGCAACTTGCTTTGCTACATCCGCCCCTTCACCGTGGACGTTAATGCCAACGTCAAGATCGTCAGCCATCTGTCAACACCCGCGGATACGTAGGAGGCTTTTTCAGCTTACCAAGCGCCCACAGCATCATGCCGTGGTTATACGCCTCCTCTGCGTCCTGCTTAACTATAGCGAGATATGCAAACAACCCCTCTCGCATTGGCCACTTCAGCACTACCGAATATAGTTCTGGGTTATACTTCGCCAGCTCCCGAATGACTATGTTCCAGTCTCCGAAGTCGTATTGTCCCCTTCCGGCAGCCCACTCACGCTGCTTGGATCGGTAGGTTCCAGCCTGATTCCGCGGGCGATTGTCGAAGAGAATTCCGAATTCTTTGATGACAATAGCCCGCTGACGAAAAAACCCAGAATTACCGCCACAATTGAACTGCGCAGGGCGAGTTTATCCTTTGCATCCGTCAGCTTCGAGAAAAAGACCGCATTTGCCCTGGCCGACTCAATCGTCCATGGCTTACCAACTTCCTCCATCGAAGCGGCGACGAGCTCAAAAAGACGCCCGTGCTTAAAAGCGGTAATGATGACCTGTTGTGATACATTACTGAGATCGTCCTTAGCGATATCGAAACTAGAGGCTAGCTCTTGGAGCCCGCTCTCCGCTAGGATGCCCATGATGTAAATGTCTTGTTCAAAGGTCGTGTCGTGCATTGCACGAAATCGACGATCCTGAACCTCAACTTCCACGGGCTGGGTATCCCGTGTCTTGACAAATGTAGCCTGTTCCATGGCACCTCTCCCGGTTAGCAACTAGGAACGCCCTGCGACGTCCCTAGTTTCGTGCCCTCCGTTCAGCTCCGCTCTGAAGCTTACGGCAGGTACGTGACCTCGTACAACGGGCTTGCCGGATGGTTCGTGGTATCATCCAGCACCGCAGCGGTAAGACCCATCGTGCCGAAGTCGTCACCGATCAGGGCAAGTGCCCCGTCAGGCGAGATGCTGGCCCGCCAGACATTCACCATGACCTTCGGACCAGCTGCCGGATCACCAATGAACAGCATACGACCTTCGATCACGCCCTGCGCACCACCAGACACGACCTGCGGGGAAGTCGCCGCGGCGTAGGACGTAGGCGTGTAGTCAATGGTCACTGCACCAGTCAGGATTGTACCGGGCAGAACACGAACCAGACCAGTCGCGGCGTCGGTGATGGCGTAGTCAGTGCCCAGAACACCCGACGTAACCCCGAACTTGACCACTACCCCCGTGATCGGACCAAGCTTCAGGGTCTTGTAGTAGATTCCCTTGATTGTGGTTGGGGTGATCGCCTCTGCGACAACAGGCGTGGCCGCCTGCGCCAGCGTTGCCTGTGTGCCCATCGTGAACAGGGCAAGGTTCTCCGGATGGAACTCGTTGCCCGTGATCTTCAGAGTGACGTTGCGCCGGCGGTTCACACGCTTGTACAGCGGTGAAGCTGCTACCATCGAGCTGTACTTCTCGATGACATCATCATCGGTTCCGAGCTCGAGCGAATCCACATTGCCAAGATGACGCATACCCTGCGTCACGCCAGCAATGGTCAGTCGATCGAAATATACCTGCCCTTTGCCGAGCAGCAGGTTTTCGCTAGATGGTGCGGCTTGTGCTGGCATGGACAGGACTCCTAAGAGAAAGTTTCAACTACCGTGACATCGGCCTTCAACCAACCCCACATCTTTTGCACACCAACAGCCACCGTTGCACGTTGCTCTTCCACACTGGAAATCTCCAGAACTCTCACACCATCTAGCTCCCGGTAGCCAGCCGATTTATCCTGGTTATTGTACCTTCCGAGTGTCAACAACCCACCTCGTAGAATATAACCGGATGCACCGTTCATCACCAGATCATCTTCAGACTCTGTCGCAACCAGTGCAATAATAACGACTATGTTGCGAGCGATCTTATATCCCCGCATCTTAACTTCCGCCGAACTGTCACCCCATAGGATAACAGCAGGTAAAGAAGGGGCCGTCAGGTCTTTGGCGACACTCTTGTCGTCCACATCATTAAAGATTGAAACCAGTGGTGGCGCCAGAGGTGCCAGTTGTCCACCAAAAGCCTGACGTGGCAACGTCGACGCCATCTCATTGATGCCGTGATCAGGATGCTTACAGAATCCTGACAGAAGTCGAACCGTTGCATTAATCACGCTCTACACGTCCACTTAAGATGAACTTGCGGAGCAGAGCACGAACCTCACTTCGGAAGGACTTCGGCAATGGGTCAGGAATTACCTGACGCTCCGGCATAAACTGTGTACCCACCTGATGATAGACGGCTTTGGCTTCACGAGTATTAAGCTGAAGGCGTAGGCCACCTTGAATCACTCTAAGACGATCATCTCCAGAACGAACCCGGATAATTGTCTTATATAGATGATCCGTATCCCGCAAGATACCTTTCTCGGCGTTGCCTTTTGCGAGTCGCTTCCGGAGGGTTGACGGGGCCCATGTTGCCCATTTGTGGCCGAATGCCGCACCTTTGCTTTCCCAATGACGAGCAAGCATACGGTTGGCTGCTGGTGCAATGGCACCAACCATGACTGGGCGAAGGTTGGCCAGACGGTTTGGTATAGCCAGAAGATTCTGCTCCCCTCGTGTTAGTCGCGGATTATAGTTGACCGCGACCGTGATCATACACCCATTCCGGGCGGAGTCATACCAATGGTGGTCCGGCCTGTGACCCTTTTGGCGATATCCCATGCGACAGGCGAAACATATCTATCGCGGTAGGACGTGGTATTCCCGGGGTGCGTTGTGCTGACAGACTTCATGATCTCGGGAGTAAGACCATGCTCGAGCTGGAAATTGATTTGCATCACCACCGCATATCCCAGCTCTTCCGCCTTATTACCCGTATACGCAGGGGTGCGGAGGTCCAATAGCATTTCTGCCATTAGGTGCTGAGCGTCACGCTCATCATCCGTCTTAAGACCGGCATATTTGCCGCTCAAAAGTGGGTGAGCGCCGATGTCATATAGTGCGGTCAGCATGAGTTACCACTCCACAGTGTTGCGGATACTCACGGTACCGGGCAGCCCGCGCGAGGCGGTGTCCGAGGAGACCACGAGTAGGCCGTTAAAATCGGCCAGGTACTTATCTGCCAACTGCTTCATGTTCCGGATCTGTTCGTTCGAGAACCCATGACTACCCTTGTCAGTGATAGCAAGAGCAATGGGCTGACTGGTCATGCGCAGGTAGACCGCATCAAAGGCCCGCCACAGCGCATAGTTCCGTGCAAGGTTATCCTTTCGTCCTGCATCCAGCTGAATAACAACGCGTGGATCGTTATAGGCCTCATCGAGATATTTTTGAATACGAACCTCAACAACATTGGACGCCTCCCCCGGGAAGAGGGAGGTGTCCAATGGTCCTGAGGGGGACAGGAGGTCAGCCCCTGCGATCATCAGATCTTCTTGGAGAGCGCCCTAACGTAGTCCGCCTTCAGCGGATCCCCTTCACCACCGTCACCGCGCGTGACGGGTACGCCGCTATCGACCGCGAGTGCGTCCAGCGAATCCACGGTCATGGCCTCGAGTTCCCCCTTCGTCTTGCCACTGACGGTCCTCACAGCGCCATCCTGCGCGCCGGCCGATTCTCCAGTGTTCACGCCTCCGGTATTCGGTGGAGAGCTAAACGATCGGGCTCTAGCGGCGTTCTTGGCGGCGGCACTGCCCTCCTCATGAACGACCTCTCCATCATCGTCGAGATCCGGAAATGTATCGGGAACATCAATGTCCGCCCCCGGACCGTACGATTGGCCTTCGAAAAGATAGGTTCGTGCCAGGCCTACCTTCTTGGTAGCGCCCATCAGGGCAATCCCCACGAGGGAGAGGCCGAAAGGCACCAGTCCGGTCACGTCCGGGGACAGGACTGTGGTACTTGCCGGCGATGCCTGCACCGTCGGCTGGCCGTGCTTTGAAATCACCTCCGCAGGCGCCACGACAGGCGTGAACGCCACCAGAGCTATCAGACAGATGAACAGCCGAACGTACTTCATTGAAATGTCCTCGCTGGACGGTGAGGTGGGTTGCTTGTGGAATAGAAGATAGGAGGCTAGGCCAACCGGGTGATCGACTAACAACCCAGAGCTTCTATCCCACAAGCAGTGAACTGCGACTACGCGATCCCGGTGATGGTGGCGATCGCCTCCGGTTCCGTCAGAACCGGCGCGGAAGTCTCCCATCCCTGCGCCTCGATACGAGGCGGCTTGTCCGTCTTGTGCACCGCCTGCAGAACACGACCCGGACCAGACTGACCAGCGGCCCGCCCGACTCCGTAGTAACCGAGCACGTTCGGCAGGAGTTCTGTCGTGATACCAGCATCTCCCAACACGATCGTCTCATCGCGTCCCGTGGTTCCGATGAAGATCATGACGTTTGAGCCGATGAAACGCGCCGTACCGAGCTGAGTACGGTAAATCTCGTCCAGGATCTCCGGTGCAGGCAGCCCGTTGTCCTGGAAGATGCTGTTGATCTGTGAGAGTGAAGCGCGTCCACCCTGCACGGTCAGACCGCCACCGACATTGACCGTAATCGCGCCAGCGCGGGTGCGGATCTTGTCGTTGTTCCCCATGATCCCGAGAACAGACCGGGATGTGAAGATGCGAGAGACCTTGAACCCCTTGTCCGCCATCAACTGAGCGCGGTTGAAGATGTCCACCATCGGGTCGTTCGCGCTGTTGCTCCACGGTGAGGCAGCTACCGCACGGTGACCCGCAGGGTTGCTGTAGGCGATGTCTTCCTTGTACCCGTTCGCCCCACGCCGCTGAACGATGGCAAGTTCGATCGCCTGCCAGCGGTACACTTCACGCAGCTCCTCCAGACCCATGTTAACGGTCGTGTTGAGGAAGTTCGTGATATTCGCCATCGCCGCCATGTCGTCACGCCGATCGAGATACCGAATAAGCGCGTCGTAGTCGCGGGATGTGAGCTCGGAGCCGATGTCGATGTCGAATAGCTCCACCTTGACGCTGCCCACGTAGTTGTTCCCCTTCAGGACGACCGGGGAGTACCGCGTGCCAGCGTTACCGACGACAGTCCGATACCGCACAGAGTCGTCGGTGTACGAGTTCTCCATCTGGTCAATGGCGGGCAGAAGACCCGCACCAACCAGCGGCCGTTCCCGTGTGCCGAACTGCGCGAGGCGGTTCCGCGCGATCCGGTCGACAGCGCCGGCCGTCGCCATCTGATCGAGTAGTCTCTGAATGTCAGGCATGGCTATGCAGCTCCGATGGTGCAACGATACAAGCCGCGAATCTTGGCCTTGATCGTAGCAGACGCAGCGGCAAAGTCCGCCGGCAGGAAGTTCTCGTACACCATGTTGTTCGGACGGTAGAGCTCAATATCATCGTTCTTGACCGCATCCGTAACATCAAATGCGATCAGAAAGAATTCATCGTCCGCATCGGCAGGAACACCGAATGAAGTCAGGGCATCACGTTCGGCATACGTGCGACCGACGATGGTGCCACTCGGAATGTACTTCGGTCCGATGCCGACATACGTTGCCGTGTCGGCATTGACCAGCGCTGCTGGAAGCGCTTCGACGATGAGAGTCACGGCGCTCTTCAGTGCCGCGGCGGAAAGTTTTGCGACCTTCGCTCCGCCGAACCACAACTGCGTCCCGACCGGAAGTGGACCTGACAAGGCCCCTACCGGAACGGAAGTTGCTCCGATGATTGCACCAGCCGCCCCTACGACCACCGTGACGGCGTCGTCGGACTTGAACTGGGCAGCATCGACCTTGGCGCCACCTGGAATGAGATTGTCTCTTCCGAGGTAGTCACCCGCCCATCGACCTGTGCCGATAGTCGGGCCGCCACTGGTGACCATACTGCGAGGCATTGCGTCACACTCCTGCGGGGGTGAGCCTAATTGGCCTTCTCGCCCGATTCAGCTTTACGCCGCATCCCGGGCGTGAGGTACTGCCCCATGGACTGATCGACAAGCTTCAGAATGTCCGCACCCTTTCCCTTTGTACTGGGAGCCGGAGTTGAAGTGGACTGTCTGGGCATTGTCGGTGTCGTGGTGGAGCCGTTATTACTTGGCGCATTCTCCTCGTCCCCATCCTTCCTCACAAGGATCTCCATGAAACCCTTGTGTTCACGTTCCAGATAGGTATCGAGAGTCTCCCTTACCGCCTTGTCACCCTGGCCAAGAACGACGTAAGGGACCTGGATCTGCTCAACCCCGGACTTGTCTTCTTTCATGACGTTGACAGTCTGGAATTCGAGGGGGGTTGCGCCGAGCAATGTTGCCAGCACCTTCTTGTCGTACTTGGTCCCTGCCGCGGACTTGAGGTCATTCGCGCGTGTAGAGGCAGTATGTTTCACCTCCAACTCCCCCAAGGTGGCGAGTCTGGCTGGAACCTTGTCCAGCGTCACACCCTTGGCCTTGAGATCATTGTACGCCTTGGCCTCTGCTCCAGTCAATACCACCGCATCTGCGGTGGGGAGCTTATCTTGAAGCTCCGTGAGTCTGGCCTCCGCCGCCTGAGCACGCTTCCGATACCGCAGTTGCTCACCTGCGATTTTCAGAAGAGCGGCGTTGACTGACCCATGCTGACCAATGAGTCGAGTGACGAAGTCGTCACGCTCCTGCGAAGTCACGACTACCGCTACCGGCGCTGCTGGTGCCGCCGGGGCGGCGGGTGCCCCACCTGTGGGGGTTGGATTGTCGGATGCTGGCATTGCTCCACCTTGGGAGTGTGAACGGAAAAACCTAGTTGAAGAAGGTATAACATATATTCACGAGTGGCACAATACTCAATTTACTGCAGAGTCCGCCAATACTCCAGATCGCACTTACACTTCCGGAGACAACGACGACGCCCGATGGGGATCAGTTTGCCAATGGCAACACGACCTCTATCCGTTTGCTCGACACAACTTCCGGCACCAGTACAGTGCTCAGCAGGATTGAGCTTGTTACTTTCGTACCACCATCCTGCCTCACGCATCGCCACACGCTGAACTTGATGATAAGTATCTCGACCAGCTTCAGCGTACATATTAGCACGGTCAACAAAGGAACCATCAGTAGATATCGAGCCATTGCTGAGACCAGTCGCAAATCGCTCAAGATATCCATACTCACCACGGACCACACTTCCAATCCGTCCATAGTCTGCCTGTGTGATCTGTGCCCACCCACCGCGTGCCAGCGCAGCACTAAAGAGATGGACACTCTTAACGACATCCCGCATTTCCTGACGCCATTTCATCAAGGTAATGCGACCCATACGATAGTCTTGGGCAAGTATACGTGCCCAAACCTTTTCTTGGTCAAGAGCCTTGTCCAAAGCGGCACGAACTTCCGAACGGGAGACAAATCTCCCGTTCGACCGCCTATACTGCTGTGTTGAAGGGTCCCATGTGAAGTTCATTCTTCTTTCGACGCAAGTGCATTCCGGAACGGCTTGGGCGCCACTCTACGCCATTCGAGGTCGGCTTTTGGAATGTCCCGCGGTCCAACCTCGGAAATGGCGTCCAGCTCTTTGTCAGTGGCCTTAACAAGCGTGTTATCCCGCTTCTGTCTAGCGGGCATTTGACGGATTGGCGCGGGTAGACGCCCGATTGCCTGCAGGCGGGATCGACCGTCCGCTGCCGGTCTTCGCAGGCTTGGGCTCGTTGCCACTCTCGTCGGTGATCTTGGGGACCTCCCCCGGATCAACAGAGTTGGACTCCGTGACCAAGCCCATAATCTCCACGATCTCCTTCTCTGCGAAGCCGGCCATGGTCAACGCAACTTCCCGCGGGAAGTCCGTGGCCCACTTCATAATCACGTCACCTTGCAGAGAGGACAGGGACAGTTTGGCCCGTGGCGTCTCACGAATCAGGGACAGTTCAGCATCAACGTCATCCGTTCCGTTGAGAGCCATCACCGTCTGATCACTCAGGAATCCTTTCTCCGCCTCCAGCACGTTCTGCTGCCGTTCCGCTACACTCAAGGGGCCATAATTTGGACGGCACTTGAAAACTGGCTTAAACTTCTTAGTCCACTTGCCAACCTCGCCTATGAAGGCTTCCGCCATGCAAGCCACAGTAAAAATCAGTTCTCGGCCAGCCAGATCCGCCTGCATAACCGGGTCTTTGGTCGAGTCAATGAAGTCACCGCGAGAATGCTCACGACTCTTGCCGGATGGTGTAGCGAGTTGGTTGATCAGGATGTGGTCCTGACGCATTGCCTCCAACAGTGCCTGATACCAGTATTCCGACCCTTGGATCGTCCCATTGGGATCCAGTGGGTTCCGAATATGCACACCAGGATCCTTGACCGTGGTCTTCTGAACCCCCTCACGATCCGTCTCCGTGAAGTCGATACCCTGAAGATACGTGTCCATCCGTCCACCCGTCTTACGGGTATCCGGAACATACGCCTTGCGGGTCTTGCCGTCCTCCTCATACACCCAATGGCCGGGCGGGAGGGCGTTGGTGAACAGGCGCTCCAGGAAATGGTTGTCCACCAACCCCTTCTCAAGAAGGGTCAGGGTCATGTTGAGAGCCATCTGAAGTGACCGAATCTGTTCAGTAATCAAAGGCTTCTCAACCGTAACAGCATAGATCGTGAGATGCTTGCCAAAATCGTTGGCCACGCCGTCCTCCACTCCCGGCAGAATAGATATCGCAGTCTCCCCCGCGTCGTTTACGTAGCATAGCTCTATCTGCTCCGTTCTATCCGACTTCCGGAACAGGGCAATGCCAAGCTTCTGCTTCGTGTCAGGGTGCTCCCAAACCGTAGCGTCGCCTACATCCGGGATGTCAAGATAGATCTTATCTAGCGCTTCCTCGAGATCCTTGGACTTCACACTACCGGCTACGCCGAGCTTGCCGTTAGGTACGTACACGCGCCAACAGGACTCACGTGCCCAAAGCATTTGATAAATGAGCTTCTTGAGTGCCCTGTGGACCTGACGCTTATCCCACCAGTCCGTCATCCACTCCTCGAGTTCTTGAATGGCCTTTGTCTCCTCCGGTGTCTGTGGGTTCTCCCCCAAATCGTGCCGACGTGGCACCCACGCCCACCGCGGTTCCCAGCCAATTACTGCGCCGGTCAGGCGACCACATCCCTCGTCGATGACGTTCTTAGAAACGAATGCCGGTTCAAGAAGGTCCAAGAACTCCCGGTATGCCAAGTCTCCTGGCCGTGGACCCGGACCTACCCACGCATCTCCTGTCTGAAAATGATCCCCCTCAATGAACGGACGATTCGCCTCGGCGTCCGCCAAGTTGGGAAACATGGCTTTCGCCTGATCCACCGTCACCTCAGAAAAATTGGTGGGTACGTTGGTCAGGACTCTGGCACTGTCCCCTTTCCCACCGGCAAAGATTCGTGTTGGCATTAGGATCCTCGGGAAACGAGAGAGCTACCCGGAAGTATGGTTCTTGGAGCAAGTGGCGGCATGTCAAAGTAGAGCATCACAATGGCATCCCCATCGTCTGGTGACCGCCCGATTCGCTCCTTAGTATCCTTCTTTTCCTCGACCATGACGAGTTTATCCGCCGTGATGTCGTACTCTACGGATGCCAAGTCTCCAACCAGTTTCTCCGGAAGGGAGACGAGTTCCCCGTACATATCCACCATCTGGAGACAGACTTGGCGAGTCCGAAGCATCTCCCGAAACTCCCACCACATCTGACTACGGATGTTCTTGAACTTGAAGAAGTGGGAGGGGTGGGAAGCAGCCCGATAAAATGGCTTCCCACCAGCCACCACCTCCCGCACCGGCAACCCATGATCCCGACAGTAGTCAACGGTCCCCGCACCCAGCCCTACCGCATCTATCCTACAATCGGTTCCACTGATGGGCAAGGATGGATCTGTAGCCTCGTCAACAACGGTCTTTCCGACCCTGTTCGTGTCGTAGTGCTTGATGGTAATCATCTTGCGAAGGTGGTTGCCCTTGCGCTTCGCAATAATCGTGAAATCGTCACCAAATCGGGCAACGTCGCACGAAAGATATGATGTTCCATCCCGCGGTTCGACGTTCAGGGCATCCCACACCCACTCCGTCTTAATCAGCTGTTTGGGATTATCAACAAAGTCCCACTCGCCCTTCACGAACCGATTGTACTCCTCAGTCGGAAGATGAGTCAATGACTCCCTATACTCGTCCGTGGCGTATGGGTTATCTGCAATGGTCGCCGGAAGGAAGAAATACGGTGCTTTGATGGTCTTATTCTTCCACGGCTCATAGAACCACCGGCGCGGCCAGTTGGCGCAGGGGTTCATGTTGGCCAAAACAAGCGGTGGGGGCTGTTTCGGGCGTGGATCCTCCGGCGTTGGCGCAATTATATAAGACCCCGCACGTTCAATGGCCTTGTTTGCCGACTTCTCATTCAGTTCGGAGCAGTCCTCAAGGTCAAAGCCATTTACTTCGAGGCCTTTCCAACGCTCTAGCTCCGGATCCTGGATAAACTGCTCAGGAAACAGAATAAGCTCAGAGCCATTGGCACAGGTATACGTCCAAATACTCTGATTTAGCTCACCAACAAAGCCACCGGACATGATCCGAAGCTTGTTTATCGAAGGCACTACGTTGCGGCGCAGTGTTGGGAGATCTTTACGGACGATCGCCCACCGCGATCGGGGATAGATCCTACAAAGGATGATTAGCGCAGAAATGCACGCAAATGTCTTCGTCCCTCGGATTCCACCACCAATGGCCAGAAACGTATACAGGTTGCTGAGAATAGCTTCAATCCACTTCACCTGTAACGGTGTCGCGGAAAATGTCGCCTTTTTCTGCTCCCTGTTCTGCAGATAGATACGCTTGGCAAAACTGTCCGCTTTAATAAAAAGCCCAATCTTACGCCCGCTCAAACTGTCCTCCGTGCAGCACGTGATTGGCTGCCGAACTGATTAGGAGCTGAAGTCCTTCGCTTCCGGAGAGACGATCCCCGATTGCTTTATCAGACATCCACGGTTCGTCTACCTCCAACTGGACATTGCAGCTTCCGTCGTGGGCGACGATAAGAAATGTACGGACCTTGGGCTCAGGGTTTTGAACTAGTTTCAAGACTTGAGGCGGGCCAAGGAAGATAAGGCTCCTCATTAGAACGTCAGCTCTTTGTCCCCAACCTTCCACGTATGGTGCTCATGCTTGTGGAGGTGGAGATTATTGCTAGTGATCCCGTCGGGGGTCAGGAGCTTCTGGTACTGCGCAAGCATACGCAGGGCATCAATCTTCGACCAGAGCTTGACCTTCACTCGGGATGTGGTTATGGTGTTGCCCTTCTCGTCTTCCTTCGTAGTGATGATGTACTCTGCCTGAGATACCGCCCGCATTACATAGTCGGGGACGCCTTCCGCGGCGACGATACGGTTCTCAGATATTTCGTAGTTAGAGATATCAGAAAAGGCGATGATGGCTAGCTCATTCAATGTTCGGTCGCTCGTGACCATAGTCCGGTCTTCCCGGAGCTGTTGGCCAAGGGCGATCGCTGCCTGAATACGACTATCTGCCATCAACTGACTGCCCTTGATCTTAGAGGTGTGCTCCGAGTATCCCGCCTTACGGGCACAGGCAGCTTGATTTGTGGGATCCTGTAGGTAGGCGAGGACAAATCCCTGCATGAGTGGCGACAGAGTGGACAGTTGCAGTTCAAACTCCACCAGCTTGCCTAGAATCTCCTGGCGCCTCTCCGGCGTCAGCATTTGCTGGGATTCATCAATCGAGTCGCCCGGTTGATAAATCTCTACTGGTGCGTCGTCGTCTTCTAGTATACCTACCGGCTGTGGAACCTCCACAGCTGGAACCGGGCGCTGTACTGGCTGCTCGGCGATCGGCTCGTCGGCGCCATCCCAGATAATATCCGAATGTTCTTCCATGTACTAACCGTAGTACACACGTAGGGAGAGGCACAAGGGGGTAAGACGGTCAGTTTGACCTATGTAAAAATGGGTGGATTGCCAATATTGGCAATAACCCCTTGCGGCATAAACGGTTGGCGTAATCGTGCTGTCTGATCCCTATTAGCCCTATTACGTGTAGGGTATTGTAGTAGTAAAAATTATTTTTTTATAGAATCTGTTAAATGGGCAATATACCTAATAGGGTCTAGTGGTAAGTGTATGGTATATATAGAGTTATGGGGGCTATTGAACGTAATATATGAGGTAATAAGAGCCAATCGTCTAATCGTGCTTTGGTAAAGTTCTAAGGTAAACTGTCGCCGCAGGGGGACAGTTCCGGGAAACTGACACTAAGGCGCACCATCACGCCTGTTGGAAAGTAGGTAGTGACCACACCCCGTACACGCGTCACGTATTAGAGAGCATGGGGGGGGTAATAGAGAGGTAATAGGGTCACAAGGAAAAGAGGGTGCAGAGCGGCCGGATGTTAGACACCACTGTGAATGGTGCGGCCGGATGTTAACGGTCCCGCCTGTGGGTCTTGATAATGGGGTTGGCGGATTTGCCGTGGGATTATTTTTTCTAAAGTGGGTCGGCCGAGGGCCTTGGATTTTGGTTGTTTTTCTCATAGATTGGGGCAGCCCCCGCCCCGTCCCCAAAAGGCGACACCCCGTCACCCATCGGTGTCTCAACGTGGTGACACCTTCGCACACCGGCTGTCGCC
>JAYVFX010001252.1:0-2411 GCA_043772795.1 Deltaproteobacteria bacterium | reverse complement strand
TGAAAACGCTCGACAGGGCCTCCCGTCCACAGTCCCTAGCGACTTGGGCTAGAAGCTGGGCAAGAAGTGCTTCGTGAACCTCAAGCCTGAGGTCTTCGTCTTCATAGGCTGACCTATTTGGAAGATTGCGAACGGGCATAACTACAGTCCTTAGATGATTTTTCGGAAGTCGCCAGTACGAGACCACACTTTACCTGCACGTCAAATAGAGCTTTCGATACAGCAGTATGATTCCGTCGTCGAAATATCGGTTCCAATTCTCGAATGAGTTTGATTGTAAGGTTGAGGAAGAAACGATCCGACAGATCATCGTAAGTGTCTGTTGGCAAAACCATATGGGCCTCTCAATTATAAAACATTTCCTAGCGTCATTACGCTGCGATACTTAATGATTACAGACAAGCAACCGTAGGTTCAGTCACCAGATAAATTGCTTATTTTGAGGACTGCGTTGTGGTGGCGGTGCTTTGAAGCGTTCCGCGCCTTCTTCTCCTGCTTGGCGGGAGAAGGTGTTTGAAGAACGAGGCAAACCAGAGATGTGGACAGGGCCCTCATCACCTTGCGGGACCTTCCCATGCCTCACGGCACGGTTCAAGGCGCGGGTGGTGGGGGGACTGCGGGCTAGACCCTTGTTTTGTCTACATTTCCACAGCCGGGCTGCCGAGCGGATTTAAGCGGGCTGTTGTTCTGTTCCTTTGGCGTCGTGGCGGCAAATGCATCGGGACCCGTGGAAGATGGCGTGGGTGCCATCGCAGTATTGACTCACCATGACGTTGGCCTTGACGAAGTGGGACGCAACGGGCTTGGTGGATTTGCGGCCTGCGCCTGTTGAACGGCATGCAATTGTCCTGACCGACCTGACGCTCTTCCTGAACACAGAGACTCTCGTTCAAATCGACGCCGGGAATGACCAAGAAGGCCGAGCCTTGCTGTCCGGCCGCGACCGTGCGTGGATTATCCGCTTGCCATACCGCTGCGCTCCATCATAAATTGACCCCAGCCTTAGCTCAGGGCAAGCCCGGGGCGGTTCACAGAGTTAGATTGTGCCTCAGGAGGCGCTTCTTCAGCTGACAGAGCGTGATGAGCAGGTGTTCACGTCATCGTGACATTCTATCCGCAGGTCTCCACTACGAGAGTGCGATGTGAAGACCCGGTTAGGGCACGAAATTTGGAACCACGACATGGTCGAGATCATAGGCTACTCTGAGCCAGCCACTGACTGTATTCCTCAGTACATGATTGAGTGTGCCCGAATTGACCTCTGCGGTAATGCCGAATAGCGCAGTCCCTCCAAGCGCAACAAAATTGCTCTCGATCACGTTGCGGCGGGATAGATACGTTGTTCCGCGACCTTGGCGAATGGTAATACCAAACGTCGAATTAGTATCGTGATCATGCAGAGTATTCACACCGATGATCTGATTGTGTGCGATGTAGTTGTCAGTTATGTTCCGCGCGACAGCGTTTGTTCCCTCCAGAGTGATGCCGCCAAACCCTGAGTCCATGATGGTATTGTTGGTGACGACATTGTTCGACGCCCCATGTGTGAGCTTGATTCCGTATGCGTACGCGTTACTAATCCGGTTCCCACTGATTAGGCCGTTACGCGAAAACGTGTCTATCCCTTCTCCGACATTTTCAATCACGTTATTTAGGATGGCAACGTCGTAGCTTGCGATCGTGGTGTTAATGCCATCTGTCTGGTAGTTGAACTTCTTTAGAAAGTCTTCACCGACGGTTAGATCATGAATGTAGTTGCCGATGATGTCTATTCCCACCGAACCAGGATCATCACTGTCGAGCTCGATACCGGTGATCTGTCCGAATGTTACCGAGTTTGTTGCGCTACTATGTATCTCGTTTCCGCCAATGATGCCGTTACGGCTATTGCCGATGTACACGATGCCACGTGCTTTGGAGAAGTTGGAAATATTGTTTCCGACAATGCGAAAGTTCTTGCAGTTACGGAATACAATGGCCTTAACTGATCGGTCATCGATCACCTTCTCATATCTGATCTTGACTCCCTTGATCACCGGCCCATTGACGCCGTCGGCGAATAGACCAATTGCATTGATGCCGTAACGTACACCTTCATCTGGTGATGAGTTGTCGAACTCACCAGGTTCTGTACCCATGAGTAGAGTTGCGGTCCCATCACCAACAATACCGGTTCCATTGTGAGTTATGTTTAGCCGGCTGGTGATGCGGTATGTTTTGTTGTGGCCGAGGACGATAGTTCGATTGGACTTGAGAACCGACTGAAGGGCAATCGTGTCGTTCGTAAAACCGTCGCCCAGTGCACCCCCTGTGTTTTCAGTCGGAGACAGTTGCTGCTGTGCGTGAGCCAGGTTGCTAACAAGCGCAAGCGCAGCAAAAAGGAACAGTATGTTACGGAGAAAGCCATAGAG
>JAYVFX010001251.1:0-1664 GCA_043772795.1 Deltaproteobacteria bacterium | reverse complement strand
GGAGTCCAACGACAAGGAGAAGTAAGGTCGTACCGCCGCCGAGCTTCATGCCCATCGGTATCCTACTGGAGGAACCTTCGGAGCGAACATCTTCGACGTTGTCACTTTCTCGTTCACCTTTCCAACGCATAATGGCCTCTCTTTTGTTGAATGGTTAGCAGTGTCTATTCTCATACCTGCAAGAAGCTGGCAAGATACAGAGCCAAAGAAAGGCGGATTGTGAGAGGTGTGATACGTAATCCGTAAAACCTAATCCGTAAAAAACCTTAAACCTTGAACCTGAAACTTTGAACCTTGAACTTAAAGCTCATTACTCGTTACTCATCACTCATTACTCGCTCGACGAAGGAGATTTTGCATGGCAACGATACTTGGCATTTCCGGGAGCCTGACCAAAGGGGGGAGCACCCGCGCGGTCATTGATGCTGCTCTCCAGGGAGCAAAAGCGCGATATCCGCAGAGTACGACCGATGTGATCGACTTGCGCAATGTAACACTCTCTTTTTGTGACGGACGTCCGCTGAATGAATACACAGATGACACCCCGCAGGTCGTTGCCAAGATTCAAGCGGCAGATGCGTATATCATTGGGACGCCGATCTATCGCGGCTCATATACCGGATCACTCAAGAATTTGCTTGACCACGTGCCCGTCGAGGCGATGATGGGCAAAGTCGCTGGATTAATTGCCACGGCAGCCACAGACCATCATTATCTCAGTATTGACCAAGAACTGCGGCCAGTCTTGCTGTGGTTTAATTTGCACCTTGTACCGGGCAGTGTGTATGTCCGTAGCAATCAACTCCAAGGCGACACGATTAGCGATGAACAAGTGAGCGAACACCTGCGCTTACTTGGCGAGGCAGTGGCAGAAATGCACCAGCGCCTCGCCGGAGGAGTGCAAGGGCCACCGCCACTGAGTTTGTGGGGACGGAGGCGATCGTAACGGATCGAAACTCGCTTGTTGATGTACACTAATATGTGTACGGTAAAAATATGAAACGGCGCGAACTAGAGGCCGCGCTCCGGAAGCTTGGATGGCAGTTCCTTCGCCACGGTGCAAAGCACGATGTATGGACAGATGGTGAGCGCCAAGAAACGATTCCGCGTCACATGGAGATCAATGAAAAACTCGCGCACGCGATTCTGCGTCGCGCACAACAGAAGGGTTAACCATGCGATTTCAGGGGAGAGTTTATAAAGACGGCAAGTTTTGGCTCAGCGAAGTTTCTATTTTCGCAGCGACGACGCAAGGACATAGTAAAAAAGAAGCGCTGGCCATGATTGTCGATTGGTTTGAAACTATGGTGAATCAGCCCGGTTTTTCTGTGACTGCACATGAAGGAAAGAACGGAACCTTCGAGGTCAGCTCGCCTGATACGAAATCGATGATACGGCTCCTGCTTCAGCGACAACGCCAGCTCAACGGCCTGTCTTTATCTGCTGCAGCGGAACGACTTGGGGCAAAGTCACGTAATGCGTATGCGCGCTACGAACAAGGAGTGTCTGTCCCAACTGTAGAAAAACTCGATGCGCTCCTACAAGCAATTGCGAAACGCGACTTCGTTCTCACCCCAAGCGTCTTGGAGCGTACTGAGCTGTAGGGTAGCCTCGCTACTCCTTTGCCCAACATCCGATCTTGCGTTCAATCCACGCTTCCAGCA
>JAYVFX010001250.1:0-2612 GCA_043772795.1 Deltaproteobacteria bacterium | reverse complement strand
GGCTTCAACTTTGAGGGCCATCCAAAGGATCGCCAGAATCTCGACTTCGTCGGCTTTGAGGCACCATTGGAGAATCAGTTCTGGCAACGGTTAGGGCGCGCTGGGCGGGTGCTAGGAAAGTCGGTACAACATGTTCCCGCGTTTGCGCTAGCACTTATCCCTGATGGGTCGTGGACCAAACTTCGTGACAAAGTCCAAGGACAGAACGCACTGTCCAGAGCAGAACTGAAAAGACTGTTGCACGAGGCTGCGGAAGGAGACATGCAGCGAGCATCGTTTCGTGAGTACGTCAGTTCCTACGCACTGCTAGAGATTACTCAGCCACTCGCTGAAATGGAAAGGCTGCTAGGAACAGAGAATGCCTCACTCATCGAGCAGGCTTTTGCCACGATCAAGCGTGTCTATGCTCCATCGAGTAAACGCCCACTGCGGGGCCTGAAAGGCGAAATCCGCCGTTATCAAGGATTCCGCCGTTTACAGGAAGAATTACGAAAGGGTGACGTAAAATTTGACATGATGGCAGCAAAAGCCTTACGCGAGCTCGCTCAAGAAGAGCATGGAAAAACGCTTGCACAAGAAGAGGCAGAGCAAATGACACGACAGGTCTTACCAAACCCTAAAGCCAAGGCTGAACTTCTAGCTTACGTGAGCCGCGAAGTGGCGGCACTACAGCCGGTGTTCAGTTTCCGTGATGCAGATGTCGGCGTTGAGGTTGAAGCAGACGACCCACACGGATTGGTCTCCCCTGCACGAGAAACAGTTCCGCTCTCACTCTTTCATCTGCTGCGTTTTTACGAATGGCAGCCCAAAGAAGAGGGACAAAGCAAACCAACGGGTCTACGTGTCATTTTGCAAGACATTTTGGAGAAACCGCTGGAAGTCGGTTGGACATTTCATTGTGAGCAGAGCTGGGAAGAGTTTCGCCGACGTTATATGAAAAAGCCGACCGCCCTTCAGGGATTAAAAGTGAGCCGCTTACACCAGGGCTCTGTCGTCGCTACTGCTCCGCAGATAATCAACGCCGTCGAACAAAAATTTGTTCCCTGTCTGATCCTTGAGGAAAAGGATCTACGACCGTGGCAGTGGGCAAACCTTATCCGTGACGGTGTGTATCCAACGAATCTGAAAGTGACCTGCCCTGGTGCCGGAGAAAAACATCTTCGTTTGCTCAGTGGGCTCGATGGCTACCGAGTCATGGGCCGCTACGGCTGGTCAATCCAGCGACAAAGCGGAGAGTGGTGGATAGTATGAGAAACCCGCTAGGTGAGGACTTAACTCGAACCAGGCTCTACCCGTGTGATCCCAGCGATATGGTCGAAATGGGTATCCGTACTCAGAATATGCGTAAGCCCGTTGTTAAGCATGACAGCCGCGTGAACAGTGTCACGAATGTTGATGTCAGAAACTTCATGCAGGATGGAAAAAGCTCGTTCTGTATCCTCAGGAACAACAGGATAAATGATATGGCACAGATCGGTGAGCAGTCGATACGCCTGATCTCCCAAGTCTTGCCGTTTCTGCCTGTAGTAGCGATGAAGAGTTTCTTGCTAAACCTCGGTGCTCGTACAAACACTGAGCCGTCCGTCACGAATTCGCTCAACGACCTGAAGACACGGAGCTTTCAAAGGATGCTCCCTGCCAAGGCAGTACATAACGATATTGGCATCCAGAAAGAAGAGCGTGTTTTCATTTTTCACTGTCATGACAATCCCACTTCAGCCGCGAGTATTCCTCTTCCCATTCGTGGTAATCAGCAGGCGGCTCAACGTCCGCAGTTTTCGCCAGTTCCAACAACGTCGCAGCCGCTTGGCGGATGCGTGCTCTCTTGGAGTCAGCGAAACAGGTCTTCTCTACCGCCTCCCGCACGAAAATCTCAATCGTTTTCTGGTCGCAAGCGGCGAGTGTGGCAAGCGCCTGATATTGCTCTTCCGATATCGCAATCTGAATTGTTCTCGTGTCATGAGACATGTCGTATTCCCTCTTAGAAAAAGGTAATCGCAAAAGGAGAACCCTTCAATGCCCTACGCTATTGTCATTCACGCTTTTCCACGAACTGACCTTCCACTCGCACATGCCCAAGGGAAAGTCCTTCACGGTTTGTTTTATGAACTGCTACAAAAAGCCAGCGACGCGAAAGGGGATGAGGTCCATAGCATCAATGGACTCAAGCCGTTCTCAACGGCGCTGCTCCTGAACGAGCGGCAACGGCGTTCAGATTACATCCGGGCTGGTGAGGAACTCAAAGTGCGCTTCGCGTTTCTCGATGACGCGATCTACCCGCTCCTGGCACGCTACTTCCTCACTACCCCTGACCTGAGTTTCGAGCTGGTGCGGACAGAGTTGACTGTCGCCCGTATCCTGAGCACTCCCCAAAGCGGTGAGGAATGGGCTGGAGGTGTGTCGTTTGACGACCTCCATGCCTCCGCATCAGAAACCGAAAAGCAGTTCTCATTCCACTTCGCCACGCCGACGTTCTTTAAGCGCGGTGGTGGGCCAACCTACCCCGATCTCCTTGTACCGTTGCCACTGCCCGACTTGGTCTTTGGCAGCTTGTTACGCAACTGGAATCAATTTTCTCCCTCATCTTTTGTCGAAGCAAACCTGCTCAAGGA
>JAYVFX010001249.1:0-2760 GCA_043772795.1 Deltaproteobacteria bacterium | reverse complement strand
GCGGGATCAATAACCGCCCGCGCTTCTTCGGGATCGAGACCTTCAATCAACGCCGTCGACCCTTTGAGATCAGCAAACAGCGCGGTGATCGTCTTGCGTTCTCCGTCCGTTGCGCCCCGCGCTTCCAGCGCGGCTTGCTCGGCGCGGATGCGCTCGGCCAGGTGGGGGGGCGTCCACTGGCCGGGGGTTCCTTCCTTTTCGCCTTTTCCCCTTTTCCCCTTTTCGCCCTCCGTATTGCCGCTTATCCCTCTATCCTTTTCCCCATTTATCCCTGGTCCTACCCAAACAAGCATCTTACCGTCTTTGTCAACGGCCAGCTCTTGGATGCCGATGAGTTCTTCCTTGAGCGTATCCAGATGCTTGTCGGACAGATCGAATTCGAGCTGCAGCGCCCGATACGATACGCGCCCTCTCTTCTTGAGCTGCTCAACAACCTGGTCGACGACGTCGTAAAACTTCACACGCGCCTCCTGTGTTTTTCCCCGACTGCTCCACTTCTCCTCACGGCAGAGAGCCGTTTTGTTGCTTGCCGGGGCAACTGTTTCCGCATTGCTTGGCGTACCCGGCGAGCGAGGCGTACCGCCTGTTTTGCTTCAGTCACAGGAATTGCCTCATAGTCCCCTGGATAGCGAGTTGTCGTCGCATACTCTGTCAATTGCTCTTGCTCCTCTGGAGTCAGACGTGGCCGTGTCTGTTGGGGAAGGCGAGCGATCAACACTCCAAGATTGTGCGTCCTCGGAAATTCAACCTCGTGCAGGACAAGGAGCGCTTTGATATATTTTTCGATACACTGCTGGGCATGGAAACAGACCGTGTCTGTCGGACAGTCTTCTCCTAGTTGCAACGTATAGGTTGCGGTCTGCAAGTCATTCTCTGCTTTCTGGACCCATTGCTGGATGACCAGCCGCACCTCATGCGGATCGGGCATAGAGCACCTTCCCCTCACGCACTGCTGGCCAGACGACCGTTCCGACAATATCTCGACGACGCGCTAACTCCTCTGGCCGGACCACGATAATATCCTTGGAAACATAAATATCATGGAGGAGACAGCGGAGCTCAACCTGTTTTGCGCGCTTGGACCCCTGAACTGGCATCACGACGAGCAAGTCTACATCACTATCGGCGTGAGCCGTTCCACGAGCCTGCGAGCCAAACAGGATAATTTGGTCTGGGTCACAATGTTTCACAATCCGCTGCACCATTTCCGCAATCTGCAACGTCAGCGGCGCTACGCTTTCTTTGACCATCCTACGAGAGCTCCTCTAATAAGGCCTTAGCATCTTTCAGATCCTTCGTATCAAACCCTTCGGTAAACCAATTGTAGATCGTTGATAACATCTGGTGAGCCTCGTCGAGCTTGGTGCGCGCTCCTCGCTCCGTGCTCCCTGCTCCAGGGCTTGCTGCTGCCACAGCCGCGCCAGACTCATCACCGCACGCAGTTCGAGGGACTTGGCCTGCTGTTTTTGGGCGATGGCAATCGCTTTGAGGAAACATGCCTCTGGAGACGAAGGGGCGACTGGGAGATCGGGCGAGGGGGCGACCTTGGACTTTTCGCCCTTTCGCCCTTTCGCCTTTTCGCCCGCTCGGAGCCATAGCTCCCCGTACAGTCGATGCAGCTCAGCCTCGTACCACTGCTCTCCAGTCCTTTGCATCACAGCCGACGCTTCAGCGAGAGTCGCAAGCCCTTCCTCTAGCTGTCCCATTTTTCCATATATTTCGGCCTGTAGAGCCAGAAAATACGGATGTAGTGCTTCCGCACCCGTAGCCCGTTGGGTAGCTAATCCTTCCTGCATCCGGACTAGACCTTCTTCCCTGTGGCCCTGTGCAGCCAGCGCCCAGCCTTGCAAGAGAGTCGCAAACGCCACTCGAAAGACAAACCCATGCTCGGTCGAAAGAGTGAGTGATGCTTCTGCCTGTTCTCGCACGGCTGTCTCTTCTTGACGAAACTGGTGGAACATTGCAGTAACGTTTAGGGCAAAAGCCAAAGTATGCGGATGAGCTAACTCGTGGGCCAAGTGCAAGGCGTCCTGCGTGTTCTTCAGTGCCTGATCCGGATAGCCCAAACACCAAAGATTCCAGGCGGCAAAGCACAGGCAATACACCCCGGGGTCAATCCCATAGCGAAAGGCATGCGAGCGGTGTTTCTGGATATCGTAGAGCGCAAGCCCTTGCTCAAGGTGCCTGCGGCCTTGCCGCAATTCTCCCAGCCAGAACAAGCTTGCTCCCAACGCCTGATGCGCTTGGAGAAGGAAGGAAGGGTCGTGGCTGCTCTGGGCCAGACGCATCATCTGCTCGGCCAGTTCATGCGCTTTTTGCGCGTCTGGGCGCAGCAAGTAAAACCTCCACAGTCCGAACAGAGCTGGGAAGAGTTGAGAAGTTTCTCCCACCTGCCCACACAACTCTAAGACCCGGTTGTAGGTTTCGCCCACCTCTGGTGCCGCATGCCCCTTGAGGATCTGGAATGGTACCCCCAGAGTAAGTCGTAGCGCGAGTTCTTGTTGGACGCGCTCGTGCGTCTCCGGCAGGGTTGTGAGCAGCTCTAGAGCAGTGGTGAGATGGCTGATCGCTTCCACATGGGCCGAGCGCTGCACGGCTTGTTGTCCTGCCAGGCCGAGGTACTCCACCGCCTTCTGGGTGTTACCACTGCGCGTGTAGTGATGCGCTAGCTCGCTGTAGTGGTCTTCGAGGTTGGCACTGTAGAGAACCTCAATCGCTTGCGCGGTTTGCTCGTGCAGGGCTTTGCGCCGTTCCATCAGA
>JAYVFX010001248.1:0-4688 GCA_043772795.1 Deltaproteobacteria bacterium | reverse complement strand
CGCAACTCGCTCTCCAGATGCGGCTTGGGTGAGACAGTCGCGTCTTGTCACGTTGACTCCAGAGCAGAAAAAACGCTTTCTCCCTTTATGTCCAGATTTTGTGGTGGAATTGCGCTCGCCTTCTGATCGTTTGCAGGTGCTGCAAGACAAGATGCAGGAATACCTTAAAAAGGGAATTCCCCTATGAAGATGTTCACACGGAATGAACAATTTGTTCAGTGGTTTTTTACGCCTACATCCTGGATAGACCAAGAAAAATCCTAACGAAGGAGGGATACTGTATGGCGTCAGGAAAACGAATTGGGGAATTTTCGTTTAAGGTAACCGCCTTCACTTTTACTCCTAGTCCCGCGACGAGTGTACTCGGGCAAATGCATTGCGAGGGCACTGCGACCGGTTTTGGCACTGTACTCGGCACGTTCCCTACGGTGAGCCCCGGCCAGAAGAGTGGGACGTAGAGTTGGTGTGCAGTGGCGTACTTGGATAACGGCGATAGCGTAACAGGCAACCGCCAGGGGACCTTCCAGAGCGGCCTCAATTACTGGTGTACGCAGGGGGGTATCCAAATCTCTGATGGTCGCATGATCGCCCTTGAGGGCACGCTGGACTTGGCTACCTGCTCGTGGACCGGGCAGTTGTTCGAGAGAAGTTGAGCGGATTGGAGATCAGCGGTAGGGTGGGTCACGACCCACCCTACAATCTCAACAGTGTGTTTCAGCAAAGGAGGAACGTTATGTCCAACCGTTTTCCCTTCATTGACAGCGACGCGCATATCATAGAACCGCGCGACATGTTTGAGCGGTATCTCGACCCCAAGTATCGGGCCCAGATGCCGCATGCTTGGGCGGATTATCAAGGGGAGCCTTTGGCCTTCGGCTTTGAAGTACGCATCCCCAAGCCGTCTGGGGGCGAGTATGTGATGCCCTTTGGGAATGATCCCCTGACCGGTGTGAATAGCATTGATGTTCATTCCCGTGTGGCCACGTTTGATAACGGCTCACGCATCGCCCTCCCTGGGCATGAGGAAGCGTATGCCGAGTTTGCTCGCCAAGGATTCCCGCCGGAGATGTACAAGCTAGCGATGGAGCGCACCGGCATCGACTACATGGTAGTGTACCCCACCGCCGGGTTGCTCACGACAGCAGTTCCCGACCTGCCTGCAGATACCGCAGCTGCCTATCGGCGGGCGTATAATAACTGGCTCCACGATTTTTGCGTGGCAGCGGGAGGGCGCGTATTAGGCGCAGCGGCGGTGGACCTGCGCGATGCGGAAGAAGCCGCCCACGAAGCACGCCGTTGTGTCAAGGAATTTGATTTTAAGGCGGTCTACGTCAACCCCGTGCCTGTCGGTGAGCACCGGCTCTACGACGACTTCTACGAACCTTTGTGGCAGGCCCTTGAAGACCTCGACGTCCCGCTGGCCGTGCATACAGGAACCGGCACGGCGGCAGACCTGATGCTCTACCACTATCTGCCGCGTTTGCGCACAGCGCAGACGACGGTGGCGTTTACGATGGGCAACATGTTGGCGTGTACGGCTTTGATTATGGGCGGGGTGTTGGAGCGCCATCCACGGTTACGAGTGGTCCATCTGGAATCAGGGGCAGGCTGGGTGCCGTTTTGGCTTGACCGGCTCGCTGCCAGTGTACAAGGCGGATTCCGAGGGTTGGATATTCCCGGGCTCAAGCTGCATCCCAGAGAGTACTTCCAACGCCAGTGTTTCATCGCAGCCGATCCGGATGATCCCGGAATCAAGCAAGTTATCGACTATCTAGGGGATGAAAATATTGTGACAGCGACTGATTTCGGTCATCCCGAAGGGCGACGCTATATCGAAGCAGTCAAAGAAGTGCTGGAACTGCCAAGTGTGTCGCTGGAGAGCAAGAAGAAAATTATGTGGGACAATCCGCTGAAGCTCTATCCGATTCGCCCGTAGAACGGTCCCACCTATAGGGAAAACCCATCAAGATATGGAGTGTGCAGGGCCCAGTTTTCTCCTCTCCCTTGAGGGGAGAGGACACAGGAGAGGGTGAACGCCGCCACTATCCCCTCTCTCTGACTCTCTCCCACCAGGGGAGAGAGGACCTGACAGCAAAGATCACAAATGGACACTCCGTATCTTGCTGGAGCGTTACTATAGGTTAGGCCACGGCGGGTGATGCTGCGCGTTAGCCAGACTTTCAGTCCAACATGGGCACTATACAGAGCTTGGGCAGCGAGAACACAGAAGAGCGATATTGAAGGAGGAAGTCATGAGCAAAATCGACGTTGATCAGACAGTACGCGATCTGGAGGCAGGTAAGACGCCGGCATGGATCGCCGAACACCTGCGTATTTATCGCGAAAGTGGAGGAGTCGAAGGGCATTTGTTTGATTCGAGCGTCGGCGGCGGACTCGGCTTCGTGCCCAGCCTATTGCTCACCACAGTAGGACGGCGCTCGGGCGAGAAGCGCACGTCGCCCTTGTTTTATGGCACTGCGGGTGAGGCTTACGTCGTGATAGGATCCAAAGGCGGCGCAGATACACAACCTAGCTGGTACCTGAATCTGCATGCTAACCCAGCAGTCGAAGTGCAGGTCGCGAAGGAGCATTTCACCGCCCGCGCGCGTGTGGCGACGGGGAAAGAGCGCGAGCAACTCTGGGAACAGATGGTCCAGGTTTATCCGCCCTATCGTGAGTATCAGCAGAAAACCAAGCGTGAGGTCCCGGTGGTTGTGCTCGAAAAGCAACCTGCCTCGACGTAGAGCGCATCGCACGAGGCCCAATCCCACCACTGCTGTTACCACCGACAAAATAGGCGCCGAAAAATTGAAACCAAAAGGAGGGGGTGTGGCGAGCAATACGTACGACATCATCACGGTCGGCGGCGGCTTAGGCGGCGCAGCCTTGGCCAAAGCCATGGCTGAACACGGTGCGCGCGTGCTGGTCGTAGAGCGCGAGACGCAGTTCAAGGATCGCATCCGTGGTGAGAACTTTGCTCCGTGGGGGGTTGCGGAGACACAGACGTTAGGCTTTTACGATCTCTTGCGCGCCACGTGCGCACGCGAGTCAGCACGGTTTGGTGTCTATACCGACCCTGCGTTCCAGGAGCCGCGTGATCTGATCGCGACGACGCCACAACGGCTCTCACTTCTCACCTTTTACCACTTGGTGATGCAAGAGGCGCTGCTGCAAGCAGCTATTGATGCGGGAGCAGAAGTCTGCCGCGGTGCGAGCGCGCGTTTCATATGATGGAGACGAAGGAAGACAATATTATCAAGCCGTTGATTACGTTTTAAATAGTTGGCAGGAAAATACATCTCAATCCTTGTCCATCTTGGCGGCTCTTCTGCTTCTCAACTTTTTCGTGTGGAGGAGCCATGCTATGGTCGCGCCTATGAACACCGCGCAACGTCAGGCAACGTACGAAGATTTGCTGAAGGTTCCCGATATTCTCATCGCCGAGATCATTGATGGAGAGTTGATCACCTCTCCTCGACCGGCATCACCGCATGCACGGGCTGCCTCTATTATCGGACGGGTCCTCGATCCGTTCGATTCTCCCCTCGGTGGCTCTGGCGGTCCTGGTGGCTGGTGGATTCTCTTTGAGCCCGAGTTACACTTAGGGGCAGATATTCTTGTGCCCGATCTTGCGGGCTGGCGACGAGAGCATATGCCGGTTCTTGCTAACGTTCCATACTTTGAGCAGGCGCCAGATTGGGTGTGTGAAGTCGTGTCACCTGGGACCGCCCGCATCGACCGGGTGCGGAAGATGCCGATCTACGCCCGTGAGCGAGTCGGCTATCTCTGGCTTGTCCATCCTGGTTTGCAAGCGTTGGAGGTGTATCGCTTAGAAGGTCAACACTGGATAGTTGCGAGTTCCCATGTCGGAGCAGAAAGCGTGCGCGCGGAGCCATTTGAGGCAATCGAGCTCGACATGAGCCGTTGGTGGCTGGAGGAGGCATAAAGACCTGGACATCATCAGACGACATTGAGCTAGTCGAGACCCCGTCGTCTGGCGCATTGTCTCATTTAGTGAGGGTTTCATTGAGGCAGACCGGCCTTTAATAATCCGATGGCTCAGAGGAAACTTGCATCTTCGGATAAACCTCTGGTAACCAGTGGCGGTACCAACAACCGCGAGATAAAGAGGGGACGAGAGGATGAAGTTCTCCGAGATGATAGATCAAGCCAGTGAGTTTCTGCGACGCAGAGAACGCGTCTCGTATCGGGCGCTGAAACGCGAGTTCGACCTGGATGACGAGTCGCTGGAAGATCTGAAAGCGGAACTGATCGATGCCCAGCGCATCGCCGTTGATGAAGATGGCAAGGTGCTCGTTTGGCTCAGACCGGGCGAAATGGGGAAAAGGGGAAATGGCGAAACGGAAGTTGTCAGTGCTCAGTTAGCAGTGGTCAGTTCCCAACCCCCAGTGAGCTACACCCCACCTCATCTGGCGGAACGTATCCGGGCCGAACAAGCGGCGATGGAAGCGCGTGGAGCCACGGACGGCGAGCGTAAGACGATCACCGCCTTGTTTGCCGATCTCAAGGGCTCGACGGCATTGATCGAAGGGCTCGATCCCGAAGACGCCAGAGCGATTATCGACCCTGCATTGCAACTCATGATGGACGCCGTGCACCGCTACGAAGGCTATGTCGCCCAAGCCTTGGGGGATGGCATCTTCGCCCTGTTCGGCGCGCCGCTGGCC
>JAYVFX010001247.1:0-7310 GCA_043772795.1 Deltaproteobacteria bacterium | reverse complement strand
GTCTGCGGAATTTTGAAGCCGCATGGCATCAGAATAATCACATCAGGTTGGTATTCACTCAGTGCATCCCAAGTGAGCGTGGTACTATGCTCTCCCACTTCGGCAAATGTGTATTCACCCCCGGCGATGTTAATCAGTTCTGGTACCCAATTCCCCGCCGCAATCAAAGGGTCGAGCCACTCCAGACACGCGACACGCGGACGCGGGAGATGGCGAGTTTTCTGTTCCAGTTTCCATAAGCGGCGCTTGAGGCTTTTTAGCAGTTCTTCGGCTGTATCTTCCTGACCAGCCGCACTCGCAACTTGGCGAATATCTTCCCAGATGTCGCTTAGCCGCTGCGGTTTCAGAGAAACAACCTTCACTCCTGGTGAAAGGACAGAACGTGTTGCTTCTTCGACCTCAGGAAGTGACACCGCGCACACGTGACACTGGTCTTGCGTGATGATCAGATCAGGCTGCAAGGATTTGAGGATGTCAGTGTTGATGCGATAAACACTTAATCCTTCCTGGACAAGTTCACGCACTCGAGCTTCGATGACCCCACTCATCGCGTGCGGATCAAGCTTGGGTTCAGTCAGAACAGGCATCCCGATAACATCAGCCGGATAGTCACACTCGTGTGAGACTCCAACCAGGCGGTCTCGTAAGCCAAGGGCGCAAACGATTTCAGTACTACTCGGTAAAAGAGAAACAATGCGTTTGACAGAATTCATAACTCGTCACATCAAGAGGCGTGGCTTCTTCTCGTCAGCTTCAATCTTATCGCCACAGGTTGAACCACATGTCGTACATACATACTCAAACTTAGTGCCCTCCGTGAGAATCAAAAGAAGCTTCTTGCGTACCGGCATCGCCTGCCGACACTGAGGACAGAGGAGTAATGACGCTTCAAGCTGCTCGAAACTGGGCTTGGTGGCCACTTTACAAGATTCCTTTCTCGAAAGAGCGAGGTTTCGCTTAGGGGAAAACGGGTAAATGGAGGAAAAACACATGCTATTTTCGTCCCTTTCGTCTTTTCTCCATTTCACCTTTTCCCTTGCTGGTAAACTCATAGCTAAGAGCGAAAAGCGAGAATGTCAACGCAGCCATTGCCTCGGGCTCCGGGAGCAGTTACAACAAAACCTCGGAAAATTGCCATGAATACGCGCAAAGTGTACATTGAAACCTACGGTTGCCAGATGAATCTGGCCGATACCGAACTACTCATCGGCTTGCTCAAGCCCCACGGGTACGAGCCAACCAAAACGGTGGATCAGGCCGATGTCATTCTGCTCAATACGTGCGCGATTCGCGAACACGCGGAAGAACGTGTCTTAATCCGCCTCAAAGAACTCGTTCACTACAAAGCCCGGCATCCTGGTGTTCGTCTGGGACTCACTGGTTGTATGGCTCAGCACCATCGCGACCGATTGCTTGATAAAGCGCCGTATCTCGATCTTATCCTTGGTCCTGATGCCTATCGTACTCTTCCGGCATTGCTTGCCCAAGAGGACAAAGACGAACCGTTAGTATCTGTTCGCCTCGACCGAGATGAAACCTACGCTGATATCACACCTGTCCGTGGCGAAGGCATCCGTGCGTGGGTGACGATCATGCGTGGGTGTGACAAGTTTTGCACATTTTGTATTGTCCCTTACGTTCGTGGCCGCGAGCGTAGCGTCCCGCTTGCCGCATTGCTCGACCAAGTCCGCGTGCTTGTCGACCAAGGCTACAAAGAGGTGGTGTATCTCGGACAAACGGTCAATGCCTATCGTGATGGTGAACATGATTTTGCCGACTTGTTACGTCAGACAGCCACAATCGACGGCATTGAACGGATTCGTTTCACCTCACCGCATCCGTCCGACATGAGTGAGCGGGCCATTGAAGCGATGGCCACGTGCGCAAAAGTTGCTCCCTATTTGCATCTGCCGCTGCAATCGGGTTCTAACCGAGTGTTAGAACGCATGGAGCGCGGGTACACGGTCGAGCACTATGCAACACTCGTGGAACGTTTACGGTCAACCATTCCTGGGCTGGCGCTCTCAACCGATATTATCGTCGGGTTTCCTGGTGAAGACGAGGCTGACTTTCAGGCAACCTACGATTTCATGGCTGAGATTCGCTACGACTCGGCATTCATGTTCAAATACTCTGCTCGTGAGGGTACCAAAGCCTACAAGTGGGAGGAAACGTTGTCCGAACAAGAGAAAGGGCAGCGGCTCCAGGCTATTATTGGCCTTCAAGAGCGGATCTCCGCAGAGATTAACCGTCAAACGATTGGCCAGACAGTTGAGGTTCTCGTTGAAGGGCCAGCCAAGCGCCCAGAAGGCTGGTTGTCAGGCAAGACCCGACAATTCAAAACTGCCGTACTTCCGGGCAGTGGCACGCAGCCTGGCGACTTGGTATCGGTGCGGGTGGCATCGACTACTGCCCATACATTGATTGGGGAAGCGTCTAGTAGTCCGTCATGTTGATTTTGAGGAGTAGAGAGAGGGGCGTCATTCCCGCGAAAGCGGGAATCCAGGAGGCATAACTACGGGCCAGTGCTCAATCTTTCTGGATGCCCGCCTGCGCGGGCATGACGGACGCGAACCCCTCAAAATCATGCGGTCAGAGTACTAGCTAGCAGCTCTGAAGCTGTTCTTCTGTCTACTGCCCCTGACAAATTTTCTTGATCGGCATACTCGTGTTACGATGCGCTAGGAAAAAGAGTAGCTTCGTCACATGGTGGCAACTCAATCTTCAGAGAACGATTTAACGAGTGAGTCCCGCCTCACTCAGATGGCCTCCGCGCCGTCGACAAACACTTCTTCGCTCGCCATACCGTCCGTAGATTTAGCTGCCCAGGCTAAACGGTTAGAGGCAGAGAAGATCCACCTTCTTTATACGCAAGCAGCGCCAGCCTCGCACGTCCCAGTGTTAATTGGCGCAGTCCTCCTCGTGTGCTTTCTTTGGCCAGTCGTAACACACAGTCTCCTCCTGATCTGGTTAACCAGTATGAGCATGATCGTTGCGAGTACGTGGGCACTCGTGCATCGCTATCAACATAGCGCGCAACGTGGACCTGATCACAGCGAACACTGGCGCAGATTGTATTTCTTCAATGCGGCACTCTCTGGCTGCAGCTGGGGCATGGCCGGCTTTTTTCTGTTTCCCACGACATCGAACCCTCACCAAATGTTGCTCATCGTCTTTTTAGGTGGGGTTTCCGTTCTTGCGATTGCGTATCTCGCAATCGTTCGTTCCATCTTTTTTATCTTCTTCTCCATGCTGGCTGTCCCTACACTCTTCCGGCTTTTTCTGAACAAGGGGGAAGGTTCCACCATGATCGCGATCTTGGGGGTCAGCTCTGCCAGTTTCCTCATCCCGATCGCCAACTACCTGCATGCCTCCATCGTCGAATCCTTGCGCTTACGGTTTGTCAATCTTGACCTCGTGCACACCTTGGCGGCAGCGAAAGAGCAAGCCGAGCAAGCCAAGCTCCAACTTGCGGTTTCACATGCTGCCTTGCTCAAAGATGAAGAACGTTTCCGCTCTCTCATTGAAAATGCGGTGGACGTAGTCCTCATTCTCCAGGCCGACGGCACAATCCGTTATGTCAGTCCCTCGGTTGAGCACTTATTAGGATACTCCCCGGAGGAGCTCGTCGGACAACCGTTCATGATGCTGCTCCACGTCACTGACCAGGAGAGAATCAGAGCGGGTATGCTCTCTTTTGTTCGCCGAACAGGACGGGAGTGGCGATTTGAGTCGCAGTGGCAGCGTAAAGGAGGAACCGCGCGGATTGTTGACAGTGTGATGCGTAATCTCCTAGATGACAGCACCGTCGGCGGCATCACCCTCAGTTCGCGAGACATTACTGAACGCAAAGAAGTCGAACGGCTGAAAGATGAACTTGTTTCTACGGTGAGTCACGAACTTCGTACTCCACTCACGAGCCTTCGTGGCTTTGCCGAACTCCTGCTCGACCGGGAGTTTCCGGTGGACCAGCAGCGTCACTTTCTCACGATTATGTATAAAGAAGCCGCTCGTCTTGGTGACTTGATCAACGATTTTCTCGATCTACAACGTCTCGAATCAGGGCGACAAACGTATTTCTTTTCGTATGTGGCACTCTTGCCATTGCTGCAAGACGCACTCGCACCCTTTTTGAATAATAAGGAGAAACATACTTTCCAACTGAACATTCTCGATTCACTTCTGCCTGTTCGTCTCGATACTGATCGGATCCGTCAGGTGATCACAAATCTGCTCTCCAACGCCGTTAAGTTTTCGCCGGGTGGGGGAACAATAACAGTCAGTGTGGAGGATAAGGGAACAGCTATTGAGGTACGCATTGCCGATGAAGGAGTGGGCATTCCAGCCGCTGCGATTCCCCAGCTCTTCCACAAATTCTTTCGAGTCGATAACACCGAAACCCGAAAAATTGGCGGGACGGGGCTCGGACTGGCACTCGTCAAACAACTTGTCGAGGCCCACGGAGGTCAGGTCGGAGTTGAAAGTGAGATCGGCAAGGGAAGTACGTTTTTTTTCTCAATCCCAATTGTAACCTAAAGCGACTGCGCTGTCCTTGCAGCAATGGGCAGCACAGCCCTCTGGTGAGCGAGGCTGCACGGGTCAGCTAAAAAGGTCTAGAACTTTCTCTGATGGGCGGGCAATTACCGCCTTCTGTCCGCGAATGATGATTGGTCGTTGCATCAGCACAGGATGTTGCATCAGCAGATCGAGTACGGCCTCGCGTGTTTCATACTTCTTTGCATCTAGCCCTAACGATTCAAAGTTCTTATCCTTGCGGACGAGATCTGCTGGTGGATCCGACAGCATGCCCATGGTTCGTTCAAGCGTTGCTCGATCCAGCGGGTTCTTGAGATATTCGATAACGTCGAACTCGACGCCGCGCTCTTGCAAAATATCGAGCGCTCCACGTGACTGCCCTCAACCGGGGTTGTGATAGACAAGAAGTCGTTCCATAAATACCTCCTCAGACGGGATGAGTTCTTTTGTCTTCCTCGATCACTACTCACCTGCCAGTCCTGACGTCAAGAGGGTAGAATGGCGAGCCGTGACAGTTACCCAAGGAAAGGTAGCGTATGGATACGAATAGAACTCGTAATTTTGTTGAACGGCAATGGAACAATAGTATCGTTCCGGCACTGCAAGAATATCTCACTATCCCCAACCAATCGCCAGCTTACGATCCGGAATGGAACACCAATGGTTACATGGATCAAGCAACTGAGCTGATTGCGCACTGGATTCGTGCACAGAACATACCGGGGCTCGCGCTCGATGTTGTTCGGCTGGACAAACGAACACCGCTCATCTTCATCGAGATTCCCGGCGATTCGCAAGAAACCGTATTGCTCTATGGGCACCTCGATAAACAGCCGCCGATGGAAGGCTGGAATGAAGGGTTAGGACCGTGGAAGCCGGTTATCAAAGATGATCGCTTGTATGGTCGTGGGGGTGCTGATGATGGGTATTCGGCGTTCGCCTCGATCACTGCGATTCAAGTGCTCAAGCAGCAAAGCATCCCGCATGGACGCTGTGTGATTCTTATCGAAGCGTGTGAAGAGAGTGGAAGCTTCGATCTGCCACATTATGTTGAAGCGCTCAAAGATCGCATCGGCACACCGAGTTTGGTCGTCTGTCTCGACTCCGGTTGTGGCAATTATGAACAATTGTGGGTCACAACTTCGTTGCGTGGATTGGCCAATGGCAACCTTTCGGTATCTACCCTGACTGAAGGGGTGCACTCCGGTGCAGCCAGCGGCATTGTTCCGTCATCCTTTCGTATTCTTCGTCAGCTCTTGAGCAGATTAGAAAACGAGAACACCGGCGAAATTCTGCCTCCTGATCTGTATGTGACAGTACCTGAGGAACGGTTGCAGCAGGCAGCCATAACCGCGAATGTGTTGGGAACAAGTGTGTATAGCGAGTATCCGTTCCAGCCAGGAACAAAACCAGTTGTGAACGATATAAAAGAGCTGTTGCTGAATCGTACCTGGCGCCCGCAATTAGGGATTACTGGTGCAGCGGGACTTCCACCGCTTGATAAGTCCGGCAACGTCCTGCGGCCAGTCACTGCAGCGAAAATCTCTCTCCGACTCCCGCCAACTGTCGATGCAAATGCCGCAACGACGTTTCTTAAGCAACTGTTTGAGAAAGATCCGCCATATGCCGCGAAAGTTACCTTTGAGTCTGAACAGTGCGCGTTTGGTTGGAATGCACCCCTGCTAGAGCCATGGCTGGAAAAGTCACTCAAACAGGCATCGCTCGACTTTTTCGGCAAAGAGGCATGCTACTGGGGCGAAGGTGGAACCATCCCTTTTATGGCGATGCTGGGAGAGAAATTTCCTCGGGCGCAGTTTGTGATTACTGGCGTACTTGGTCCACGCTCAAATGCCCACGGGCCGAATGAGTTTCTTGATATAGCGACTGGGAAAAGACTCACCTGTTGTGTCGCGCAAGTGTTAGAGGATCATGTACGCGCGAAGTAAGCCGATGGTAGCCCAATAGTGTTCGGCACAAATTTGGGCGTTGGGCAAAGGAATTCCCTCTCCCGCCGGGAGAGGGCTAGGGTGAGGGAACCGAACAAGGAATCCCATGCGTTCTTCCCCTCATCCTGACCTTCTCCCCGAGGGAGAAGGAACCCAAACTCGTTGCTTCACAACCTAAAAACCAAAATCTGCCCTTAAGTTCTTTTCATGCCCAGGCTCAGCCTGGGCATGATGCCAACAGACACAATCGCCTTTCCCTTGCACACTCAGCCTGTGTGTGACAAAAGCACGGAGGTCGGAAAAAGTCTTAAGAAAGTTTTAAGAAAGTTCTCAGATTTCTTTAAGCGCCTATCCGAATAACGACAAACGCACGGTCGTGTCATTCTGAGCGAAGCGAAGAATCTCGCATTTAAAGCCGAAGAGAGATGTTTCGCCGCGCTCAACATGACATGGTGGCAACCGTTATTCGGATAGGTTCTCAATATCAGGATGCATATGAACGAGGGCCAGATAAAGTTTGGCGATTTTTGCGTCGATCTGCCGAATCAGACCGTTTGGCATGGCGCGCAAGAACTGCGGGTCACGCCCAAAGCTTTTGCCGTGTTGCAGTATTTGCTCGACCACGCTGGATAGTTGGTCACCAAAGATGAGTTGTTGCGAGCAGTGTGGTCCGACACGATCGTCCAAGATACAGGAGCGAAGAACGGTTTTCCGAATTTTCTTGTTGGGCTAAATCGGACCACAGAAGATTCGTACACTCCCGTAGCTTCCTGTGATTTCACCCCCGGCGATCAATCGCCGGGCTACACCACGACGCCCCTTCCCAGG
>JAYVFX010001246.1:0-6385 GCA_043772795.1 Deltaproteobacteria bacterium | reverse complement strand
CGTGCGCGACCTGCGCCGCGTACTCGGGGAGACCCGAGAGGCATCACGACTCATCGAGACGGTGGCTCGGCGGGGGTATCGGTTCATTGGGAAAGTAGTCAGTAGCCAAGAAGAAGAAAGGCAAAGAGCAGGGAGCAGGGAGCAGGGAGCAAAGATAAGCAACTTCTCCCCAACTCCTAATCCCCAACCCCTTCCCCCCAGCCTTGTTGGTCGCGACTCCGAACTGGCAGAACTGCACGAACGGCTAGCCAAAGCCCTACGCGGGGAGCGCCAAGTAGTCTTTGTAACCGGCGAGCCAGGGATTGGGAAGACCGCACTTATCGAAGCGTTTGTGTCCGACATCCAAACGCAAGAGGAAAGTAAAAAGTCAAAAATAGCCACCTCTTCCCCAGCCCCTAACACCCAACACCTAGCACCTGTCTTCGTTGCCCACGGTCAGTGCATTGAGCATTATGGTCCCGGCGAGGCGTACCTGCCGGTACTGGAAGCGTTGGAACGTTTGTATCGAGAGCCCGGCTGCGAACATATTCCAACGTTGTTACGCCGCTACGCGCCGATGTGGCTCGTGCAGATGCCGTCGTTGTTGGAGCCAGGGGAGCAGGCGGAATTGCTACGGCAACTCGTTGGAACCACGCGTGAGCGGATGCTGCGTGAAGCCGCGGTCTTATTGGAAACCTTGACCGCCGAGCGTGTTCTTGTGCTTGTTCTTGAAGATTTACACTGGGCCGATACCTCAACGGTCGAGTTGTTAGCATATCTGGCGCGACGACCAGACGCGGCGCGGCTCCTAATCATTGGCACCTACCGGCCGGAGGAAGTCTTCACCACGGAGCACGCCCTCGCTGGCGCCGTTCGCGAACTGCAGGTGCATAGGCAATGTCACGAACTGATATTACCGACACTCCCTCCACTAGCAGTGAACGCATACCTTGAGAAACGATTTCCGCACAGTCTCCTACCGACGCGCTTTGCTCAGGCGTTGTATGCACAAACCGGAGGGAACCCGCTCTTTCTGGTTGCGGTAGTAAGTGACTTGATTGCACGCAACGTGCTGATGGCAGTTGATGGAAGCTGGAGTTTGCAAGTCGCGGTTGAAGCGGTCAGTGCGATTATTCCAGACAATCTTCGGCTGTTCATTACCAAACGAATTGAGCACCTAACGTCGCTTGAGCAGGAAATCGTTGAAGCAGGAAGTGTGGTTGGTGCGGTGTTCTCCACGGCGGCTGTCGCAGCAGCAATGGAGGTAGAGGTTCCACACGTCGAGGCATGCTGCGAGCAACTCGTTCGTCACTACCAGTTCCTGCATCGAGCCGGGATTGAAGAATGGCCGGATGGCACGGTGACATCACGATATACATTTCACCACGCACTGTATCAGTATCTGTGCCACGAACGGGTGACACCGACACGCCGCCAACAGTGGCACCGACGGATTGGCGAACGGCTGGCGGTGGCCTATGGCGAGAGAAGCGGAGAGGTTGCCGCGGAGCTAGCCGTGCATTTTGCAGAGGGCCGCGACATTCAACGGGCGATCCGCTATCACACGCAAGCCGCAGGAACTGCGATGCGACTGTGTGCCTACCAGGAAGCGATTTTGCACCTCACGCAGGGACTGAAATTACTCCCACTCTTACCGAATACGCCCGAACGCGCTCGATTTGAGTTACCCTTGTATCTCACTCTCGGCGCAGCCTTAAGCGCCTCGAAAGGCTACAGTGCTCCCGAGGTGGGAGAAACCTATGCACGCGCGCTCGAACTGAGCCAACAGATAGAGGACCTTCCTCGACGGCTTCAGGTCTTGCTCGGCCTCGAAGCCTTCTACTTTATGCGAGGAGATCTTCGAACAGCGCAACAACTCGGAGAGCAATGCTTGTCACTGGCTCAAGACACCCGCGATTCGTCTCACCTTCTTCAGGCTTCCTGGAGCCTAGGACTGACCTTATATCAAACCGGAGAGTTCATTCGCGCTCAAGAGTACATGAAACAAAGCATTGCGCTCTATGATCCGCGACGGCATCATTCACCTCGGGCGTTGCAAGACCCCGGCGTTATGAGCTTATGCTACGAGGCTCTTATTTTGTGGTATCTAGGTTATTTAGAGCAATCTCTGCAAAGAACTCAGCAGGCGCTTACGCTAGCTCGGGAGTTGTCTCACCATTTCTCTACCGCATTCGCCTTGATCACTACGGCTACCATTCATCTTCTCCGAGGAGAACAGCAAGCGGCCCAAGAAGGAACGGAAACAGCCCTTAGCCTCAGCTCTGAGCGTGGATTTCCTCTCTGGTCGGCCTACGGGAAAGTTCTCCACGGCTGGCTGTTAGTCACACAAGGTGAGAAAAAAGACGGCATCGCGCTCATCCGCCAGGGCATCACGACGTGGGCGGCTACCGGAGCTGGAATAACGACACTCTATTTGCTTGCCGTATTAGCCGAGGCACTCGGAGCTGCGGAAGAAACTGAAGAAGGCCGGAAGATACTAGGCGAAGCATTTTTTCTTGCCCACAAACACGGGGAACACTTCTACGAGGCTGAACTGTATCGGCTCAAAGGAGAACTCCTGCTTTCGCAAGAAATCAAAAATCAAAAGTCAAAAGTCAAAAGTCAAAAGTCAAAAGTCAAAAGTCAAAAGTCAAAAATCCGAGAATCCAAATCCTAAAGCCCAAATCCTAAAGCCTCAAGCCGAGGCGGAGGAGTGTTTCCTCAGAGCCATTGACATCGCCCGGACGCAACACGCTAAATCGCTGGAATTGCGCGCCGCGATGAGCTTAGTCCGCCTGCGCCAACAACAAGCCTGGGAGCACGAAGCAGAGAGCTTGGAGCAAAAAGCAAGGAGAGGAAAGCAGCAAGCACGCAATACGCAACACGCAACACGTCTAAAGCTCGGAGAAGCTCACCGGATGTTATCAGAGACCTACAACTGGTTCACCGAAGGGTTTGACACCAAAGATTTGCAAGAGGCCAAGACACTGCTAGAGGAATTAAGCAGGTAAAGTCTCTGGACACAATTTCCTTGTGCCCGCGACGACGACGTGACCGTTGTGAACGTTTAACCGACCGAAAGAATTTCGTGTTCGATCTTCTCGATCTTGGCTTCGTAGTAGCCAACCCACTGAATGAAATCGCGGCTCTGTTCCAGTTCGCCGGCTTTATAGAGATGGTAAAAGTCAGCAGAGAGCAGACCATAGCGCCCTTCCAGTCTAGTCAGTTCTACTTCCAGGCCGTGGATGTCCCGGATGATTTCGTTCAGGGTCATGCACTGTTTCCCTTCTCTCGTCGGCAATCTTACTGAGCTTCGCCGGCGATGCAAGGTCAGTCCCGTAGCCCGGAGGTAATCCGAGGAATTGGAACTCCTGGATTCTGCGGAGCCTGTCCTGAGGCAGTCGACAAGCCGAAGGACGTTCAGTGTAAACTCCGCAAAACAACCTCTGTCAGAAAAAGAGATTGCTTCGCGCCGCGCGCAATGACAGAAGCGCCTATTTCAATGCCCCTGACCTATGGCTACCGACGCCCACGCCGCCGCCGCGATCCTTGGGATCGCTCGTTCGGCTGTGATGTGGTCGTATCTGTCCGTGCAGGCTCAGATCCCCGCGAATTCTGAGGGCCAGGAGACTGGGGAGGCCCTTCTCTACGTTGTCCCTGCGGACGCGATTCCGGCCGTCGTTGCTCTTGCCCTTGTGGACGGGGTTCTGGGCGTCGTTGCTCTTGCCCTTGTGAGCGAGGTTCTGACCGCCGTTGTTCCTGTCCTTGTGGACGGGGTTCTGGCCGTCGGTACTCTGGTTTCTGCGGACGAACCTCTGGGCGTCGAGGTTCCAGTCCTTGCGGAGGAGCATCTGGACGGTTGTTTTCCGGTTTCTGCGGGCGACTATCTAAGCGCTTCTGTTCCTGTTCCTGCGGAGCAATCTCCGAATTGGCGTTTTCCGGCAGGCGTGGACGAGGACGTCGCTGGCGATAGTGTGGCGGCTCGGCGGTCTCAGTCATCTCCGGTAGGCGGTAGTGACTAATGGGATGATCTTCCACAGTTACCTTCGCCTCGGAAGGGTAGGAAAGATCACTGCCACGTTCTGGGATAATATCGTCTTGGTACAAGTCGTAGATCTTAATCGTGGAGGCACGCAGACCTTTGGAGGTCTGGCCGACATCAAAACCAACCCGCATCCCCGGTCGAAGAAAGTTAATGTCCTGACGCGGAGCACCGAGTAGCGTCACGAAGGCAAAGATAAACGGCACCTCTTTGCCGCCGTCACTGTGGATAACGCCAGTCTCGTTACTCCAGAAGATCTTGCTGATGACGCCGTGGTAGAAGTTGTCCCTCGGCTGCTCTCCGTCGTTGTCCGTAAGGTGTGTTTCTTTTTCCACGGTTTACGCAAAGAGCATCTCGTGCATAGCGCTTCCGGCCGGTACCATCGGGAATACGCCCTCACTTTGAGGAATCACAACTTCAACAACTGCAGGCCCTGGCGTAGCAAAAGCTTGTTTGAGGGTGGTTGAAAGATCCTTTGCCTTCTCCACGCGGAATCCTGCTGCACCGTACGCTTCAGCCAACTTCACAAAATTCGGCATCGCATCCATGTACGAGTGCGAGTAGCGTCCGTCGTAAAATTTTTCCTGCCACTGGCGAACCATGCCAAGGTAGTAGTTGTTCATAATCACCACCTTGACCGGGACTTTATACTGCACTGCAGTGGCCAGTTCTTGGATGTTCATCTGAATACTGCCATCCCCACTAATAACCACAATCGGTCGGTCGGGTGCAGCGAAATAGGCACCGATACCCGCAGGAAGACCATAGCCCATCGTCCCGAGGCCACCAGAAGTTAACCACGAGCGAGGGCGGTCGAACGGCATCATCTGCGCAGTCCACATTTGGTGTTGCCCGACATCCGTCACTACAATCGCCTCACCTCTGGTGATCGTATGCAGTTCTTCCAAGATGTCGCGTGGCCTAGCATTCTCTTCCGGCTGACCGTGTTCATACGGAAGCGGTTTCTCTGCTTTCCACTGCATAATCTGCTTATGCCATTCTCCCCACAATTTTTGTCGGGGAGCCAAACTCTCTTGGCTTTTCACCTTTTTGAGCATGGCACTGACGACTTCTTTGATGTCACCGACAATGGGAATGTGCACTTTGATATTCTTACTGATCGAGGCTGGATCAATATCGACGTGGATAATGGTTTTGGCATTGGGTGCAAAGTCAGAGAGACGGCCGGTGACGCGGTCATCAAAGCGTGCGCCAATCGCGATCAGCGCATCGCAGCTCTGCACCGCCATGTTGGTCCAGTACCCACCGTGCATCCCTAACATACCGAGACAAAGAGGATCAGAGCTAGGAAACACTCCCAGCGCCATCAGCGTTGTGGTAATCGGAATCTTGAGCCCGCGTACCAGTTCCGTCAGCGGAGCTGCCGCATCTGACCATTGCACTCCTCCACCAACATAAAAGAGTGGCTTTTCGGCTTTCTCGATTGCTTCTAACGCCTTTTCAATCTGGCGATCGTTACCTTTGAGTGTGGGCTTATAGCCGCGAATCTCAACAGTGTCGGGATAGTGAAAAGGAGCGGTTGCGGTTTGTACATCTTTCGGAAAATCAACCAGGACCGGTCCTGGGCGACCACTGCCAGCGATATAGAAAGCTTCTTTTATGACCCGCGCGACATCGTTCACATTCCGGATGAGGTAGTTGTGCTTGGTGCAAGGGCGGGTGATACCTGTAAGGTCGGCCTCTTGAAAGGCATCATTACCGATCATGTTGGTTGGGACCTGGCCAGTGATCACCACAATCGGGGTCGAATCCATGTACGCATCGGCGATCCCCGTAACAGTGTTCGTCGCGCCCGGACCGGAGGTGACGAGACACACGCCTGGGCGACCGGACACGCGCGCATATCCTTCTGCCATATGCGCCGCGCCCTGTTCATGGCGTACGAGGATGTGCCGCAATGCCGGAGTCTGCATCAACGCATCATACGTTGGCAGGATCGCACCTCCGGGATAGCCAAAGATGGTATCAACCCCTTCAGCTAGCAGGCTTTCAATCACAATTTGTGCGCCAGTCATAGTTTTCATGTATGTCCCCACGTGACGATCGGAAAGGGGGTGATTCTATAGACTCGTCTGACAGAGCGCAAGGAGAATAGCTATAGGACGCTTATCTGAGGTGAGTTGAGTGGTGGATTTCTTTGGAGAGACACCCCGCCAGGGCATCTCTACTCCAATTGGATATGGCTACGTAATTCACCTTGCAATGAGGAAACCTCTATGACTCAAGTTTCGGTCATTTTCGACGCTAAATCGGACCACAGAAGATTCGTACACTCCCGTAGCTTCCTGTGATTTCACCCCCGACGATCAATCGCCGGGCTACACCACGACGCCCCTTCCCAGG
>JAYVFX010001245.1:0-8891 GCA_043772795.1 Deltaproteobacteria bacterium | reverse complement strand
GGAAAGCCTTCACAATGCGGATTTGTAAAATCTGAACTTTCCCTGTCTTCCAATCCACAATCCGAAATCCACAATCACCAATACGCATCACTTTCTTTTGTTCTGTTTCAGTAAGTCTCCCAGCGTCATCCCAAATCCGCCACCCCTCTGCTCCCCTTTGACGTAGGCTTGGGTTTCAGCTTGCTCTTCCTGGACAAGGACTTTGGAACGTGAGAGCCGAATACGTTTGCCACCCTCTTCGATTCCAAGCACTACAACTTTAATCTCAGTCCCTGGACTGAAATCCTTACGGTGATCAGTGCCGCGTGGGGTGCCCATTTCTGCATTCGGGATCAATCCGGTTTGCCCAGGGCCAATCCGAACAAACAAGCCAAAGGGTTCAACTCGTTCGACCGTCCCGGTAATGATCGCACCAACCTCCGCGCCCTTCACCTCTTCACCTGCCATTGCTCCTTCAGGTGCAAGCGCAAGAGAAATTCGCTTCCTCCCAGGGTCAATGCCAAGAACCATGACCGCAATCTCAGCCCCAGCTGCTGCAGCCTCCTTGAGTTGTCCTTGTTGGCTGCGGGGAATTTCGCTCAAGTGCAACAGACCATCGACACCCGGCAACAGTTCGATAAATAACCCAAAGTCTGTCCCTCGCACAATTTTGCCCGTCACAATTTGTCGTTCACGTAGTTGTCCCGCTACAGTCGTCCACGGGTCACCCTCAAGAGCTTTTAAACTCAGAGTGATTTTCTTTTTCTGTTCGTCAATTTTGAGGACCTTGACCGATACCTCTTGACCGACACTCAGGCGATCCGCAGGCCTTCCTACACGTGAATGCGAAAGTTCAGAGAGCGGAACGAGTCCCTGAATACCGCCGAGATCAATAAACGCCCCAAAATCAGCCAGCGAAACAACCGTTCCTGGCAGAATCGCATCGGGAACGATCTTCTTGCGCGTTTCTTCTGCTGCCTGGGCTGCTTGTTCCTCTAACAATTGCCGCCGCGACAGGACAATATTGCGCCCATTTTCGCCATAGCGCGTGACTCGAAATTCTAACACTTGCCCAAGAAAGACATCGGACGACGCCACACGTCGCGTATCAATTTGCGAAAACGGACAGAAGGCACGGAGTCCCGCGACCGCAACCTCATAACCGCCTTTGATGATCCCAGCGACTTTCCCCTCAACCGGTAGCCCACTATCCACTGCCACCTCTAGCATAGCCCGCGCTTGCGCCCCTTTGACGAGTTTGCGCGAAAGCCGCACCTCTCCGTCCGTCGAGAGCACCGTTGCTTCAATCTCGTCACCAACCTCGATCTGCAATGTTCCGTCGTCGCTTTCTAACTCGGCGCGGGCAATGAGCGCCTCCCCTTTGCCTTGCACATCGACAAACACGCTATCGGCACCGATCTGCAGCACTCGCCCTTTCACTACTTGTCCAGTCTGCAACGTCGGGCCAGTTTTCTCACGGGCAAACAGCGTGGCAAAGTCCTCTTGGTTTGCCACTCCTTGCTCTTCACTCATTGTTCTCTCCCTTTCTCTTGCGTAAACCAGCGGGTATAACATGCACGAATCACCTCTCGTTGGCGCTGATATGCTGCGAGGAGTTGCGTCGGCGCATCCCCGCCTTCATATCCTAACCGGCGGGCGACAGAAAACAGGTGCTCGCCGCTACTCTCCAGCGCTTCTACAGGTTGGTCGCGCTCAATCCGGAGACGGTTTTCTAGGGTCCGCAGGAACCGATACCCCGAGGTCAATAACTCAAAGTCCTCGTGGGGCAGTACCCCGCTGGCATACAGCGCCTCAAGCGCTGGAAGCGTTGCCCGCTGTTGTACCGCCGGATACTGTGGGCCATAGCGCAATTGCAACATTTGTACAAGGAACTCAATATCGACAATCCCACCACGACCCGTCTTGATATTGAACCGTCCCTGTCCTTCTTGCGCTAATTCTTGTTCCATACGACCACGGAGACGGTCAATCTCCGCCACTCCGGCACTATCGGTTCCACCACGATAGACGAATCGATCGAGAGCAGCGGCAATCTGAGGCTGCGGCGAGAAGTCACCGGCAACCACTCTTGCCTTAATGAGGGCCTGTCGTTCCCACAATTCAGAGCTGGTTTCATGATACCGCGTAAAGGCAGCGAGTGAGGACACGAGCGAGCCTGAGCGACCTGACGGGCGCAAGCGTGTATCAATTTTGTAAACGTATCCTTCGCGCGTCTGGACTTGGAGCACGGAAATAAGGCGTTGCGCTAAGCGGGTGAAACATTCTTGTGCACCGATCTGACCACGCTGCTCTTCCGCCGTTGGTTCATAGAGGAAGATCAGGTCGAGATCGGAATTGTAGTTTAATTCCCCAGCCCCAAGCTTGCCCATCCCCATAATGGCGAGCTGGCCAGGAAGCGAAGACAACCCAAGCTGTCTCAGGAGCGCAGTCTGCGCGATGACAAAGGCTCCGGCTAAGCAGGTTTCGGCTAGAGCGGAGAGTTGTGCACTCGCTTCGGTAAAGTCGAGCAAGCCATTGCTATCGTGAATACCAATACGTAAGAATTCTTCTGTCCGATACCGCCGCAAGATGTCAAGCTGGTCTTCGTACTCGTCGACCTCTGCTAGTCGTCCATCAAGTTCGGCTTGCATCTCCTCTCGTGTTTTCTCCACACGAATGAGATCAGCCCGCACTAAGCTATCAAGTAATTCTGGATGTTGGAGAAAAATCTGCGTTAGATACTCGCTGGTGCCGAAGAGTCCAATCAAGGTGCGCAACGTCGCGTCATTTTCTCGCAGGAGCGAAAGAAAACTTGATCGTGCTCCGATAGACGCAATCAAATGTGCCATCGCTGCCAGCGCCCGATCAGGATCAGCCGCGCGGGACACTTCCTGAAACAGTCTGGGAGCCAAGGCATAGAGAAGCTTGCGCCGTTTCGGCGACGCGGGGGCATGCGGTGGCCCATCGTGAAGGAGCTTCAGATGTTCGTAGCTTTCCGAGAGATTCCGGAAGCCAAGTTGTTGCAAATGCCACATCGCTCGTTCTTCTTGATGCAACTCTTGCAAGAGCGACGGAATTCCCGGATCAATCTCCTCCTGCTTTTTTTCTGGCGCATAAAACAAAGAGTGAAATATTTGATGTACGGCGTCGGTATGCGCCTCTAATATCGAGCGGAAGTGCTCGACTTCGTCTCTCTGGGGGTCGGGGGTCGGGGGTCGGGGGTCGGAATCCGGAGTCGAGGAAAGTTCGGAGTGCGGAGTTGGGGAAAGTTCAGGGGCCAGGGGCCAGAGGCCAGGGGCCAGAACTGTAGGACCCTCGTTCTTTCCCGTTTCGCCGTTTCGCCGTTTCGCCGTTTTCCCCTCTTCCATTTTTGCTTTTTGACTTTTGACTTTTGACTTTTGACTTTCCGCGAAGGAAAGCCGCCGTGCTAATGCCCGAATCCCTTCCTCATCACTCGGTAGCGTATGGGTCTGGCGATCCTGGACAACTTGCAGTTTATGCTCGACCTGACGGAGAAACTGGTACGCATTGCGGAGAATGTCGCGATCTGTGGCCGACATATACTTCCCCTCTACTAACCGATCAAGCGCGGGAAGTGTACTGCGGTGACGAACATGTGGATCTTTTCCTGCATGAATTAATTGTAGGGTCTGTGCAACAAACTCCACTTCACGAATCCCGCCACGGCCAAGTTTGACATTGAGCGCGGCACGATCTCCGCCGCGGAGTCCACGCTCAACGCGGGCTTTCATCTCTTTGATGTCTTCAATCGTGGAGAAATCCAAGTAGCGACGAAAGATAAAGGGCGAGACATCATGCAAAAATTGCTCGCCGAGCGTTTTATCTCCTGCTACTGGACGGGCCTTCAACAGCGCAACACGTTCCCAGGTTTGTCCCCAGGATTCATAGTAGAGCAGTGTATTGGGCAAAGAATTGACCATCGCGCCATTCATACCATCGGGACGGAGACGGAGGTCAACCCGGAACACACGACCGCCTGCCACCAAATCACTCAGTGTTCTGGTTAACCGTTGATCGAGCTGGGTAAAGAAATTCCGCGGCTCAGTTTTTCCTTTAGTGCCACCGGTGGTCGGCCCGGCGTCCCGCTCGTACAGATAGATAAGGTCAATATCAGAACTGAAATTCAGCTCTTCGCCACCGAATTTTCCCATACCAAAGACGACAAATCCTAACGGACGGAGTTGGCCGTCTTCTTCGATCTCCGCCTCACCGTATTCTGTCCGCAGATGAAGACGCACATATTCGTAAGCGATCTGGACGGCGGCTTCAGCAAGGTGGCTGAGGTCTTGAACGGTGTCTTCTAATGCCGCTCTTCCGAGGAGATCTCGCGTGCCGATCCGTAAATACTCACGGTTACGGTATGCTCGCAGGCCACGAAGGAATTCTTCGTCAGAAAGGTCCACAGACAGTTGTGCGCGGAGAGTCGCAAGATGATCGGTAACCGATTTCACGCCTGAGGCCTGATCTGCAAGAAAAGCGGTCTCCCACTCCCCTCCTTGATGGAGAAGCACTCCGGTGAGATGTCCACTGGCTCCGAGAAGAAACAAGAGGTCGTGGCAAAGATCCGGCGAACCAATGACCTCAGCTCGGCCAATCCCGTGTTCAAGCAATCGACTACAATTTGCTGCGGCAAGCGCAGGGTCCGGGGCCGCCGCTACCCCGGCTAGGATTCTCTCCCAGTGAGAAGCAAGGAATGCGCGATGGGGAAGAAGGGGGTGGAGGATTTGGGGGGAAAGGGTATGAACTTCTAACATAGTGAGGTTACAGGGAACAGGTTACAGGGAACAGCGAGTGAAGCGGAAAGACCTTCCATCTTTTTCTATAACCTGTACCCAGTAACCTGTCCCCTGATGCCCTACGCTGCTTGCGGCGTTGCTGCACTCATGGTCTGGCAGGCCTCAAGCAACCACTTGATACTCGACATTTCGTCATCAATAAACGACTTCAGGAGTTCTTTGCTTTGCTGGTCGTCTTTGATCTGCGCAATCACATCCGTGACCGGTTTCAGGATAGCCGCAGGGTCAGTAAGGCGGCTCGCAATCGACTGGAGTTTCTCCAGGTCTTTCTTCTCCGCCGAGGCATAGAACGGCAGCTCTTTATCGCGCCGCTCTTGCGGAACTGTGCATTGCGGCGCCCCACCAAGTTCGCGTAATCGTGCTTCTAGAATCTGCGCATGATAATTTTCGCGGTGCTGAACCATGCGTATCCCACCCTTCACACACTCTTGGTCACTGACTTCAATCCAACGATTGAAATACTCCGCCGCGAAGTGCTCGGCGCAACGGGCTTCATCTAACAAATGCATGATCATTTCGCGTTCGGTCGCGTGCATCTTGCCATTATAGGTGTAGCACTGTCCGTTACCATTCTTGACCTCTCCCATCTGTTGCTCGAACAGGTCATCCGAGATCAGCCCCTTACGATATGCCTTCAAGAGTTGTTTCATCTCAAAATCAGCGGTTGCCATACGAATCTCCTTTCTCGATGCAGTTGAGTATTACGTTTTTTTCCACCACAAAGAGTACCGCAGAAACTACGTAATTGGATGCGCAGTGTCAACGGAGCAAAAAATCACTGTTCATACTTTAGGCAGAACTTTGCCCGCCTGCTGTTCTTCTAGGCAGTTATCCCTTCACCGCAAGGAGAAAAACCGCTTTTCTGTAGTATTTCCTTTTACAGACCCCTGGCATGTTCGTTGCTGCCTTGCTCAACGGCGATACGAAACATCAGTCGTGAAATGGCAGGCTTTGTTAAAAGGAGAAGGAAGAAATGATGAGGAAACGTTATGGAAGTTGGGCTTGGAGGGGAATGTTACTGCTTGTCATTATTGGGATGGGTGGCACTGCGTACGCGCAAGAGGCAGCAACAGCAAAAGCTGAAGAACCAGCAAAACCGTCACCATGGAGTCCGGTGGAAGCTGTCGGCCTTGCCGATCCGCTGAAAAAGTATGGCTTGGAAATTCATGGTCTCATAGCCGCTAACTATACATATAACCTGAATAAACCAAAGTCCGATAAGAACGGCCTCTTGCTCATGAACCGCAAGCACGATCACTTTGATCTTGACCTTGCGAACATCCGCATTCAACGTGCTGTCGATAGTGGGTTCGGTTTTGTCGCAGACCTCAACTTTGGCAAAACAGCCGAAGTGGTCGGACGGACGACTCGCTGGTGCAAGAATCCGCGCTGTAGCGAGAGTCGTAACTCTTTTGAACTGAACCAGCTTTACCTCACGTACAAATGGAACGGACTGACCGTCAAAGCAGGAAAATTTGTAACGTTGCACGGCGCTGAAGTCATTAAAACGTGGGACAACATCAACTACAATATCTCTAATTCTATCCTTTTTGGCTACGCTATCCCCTTCACTCACACCGGGTTACTCCTCAACTACTCGCTCACAGACTGGGCTAGCCTTGACGCAGGCTTTATCGTCGGCTGGGATAACCTCTATGACAGCAACGACGGTAAGAGCTTCACCGGTGGGCTGACTGTTACTCCTACCTCAACTCTCACTTTCTATGCCGCCGGCACGATCGGTCCCGAGCAAGACAATCGTGGCGATTCCACCCGTGGACTCTTTACGCTGCTTACGACGTACAAACCCACTGATCAATTGACGCTCATCCTCGACTACAACGTTGCCAACGAAGAATCCATCGTCGCGCCGTTCCGTCCGAGTGGACGCGGAACGAAGAATGCCTACTGGGATGGGCTGGCGGGATATGCCGTCTATCGCTTCACCGATACGCTCGCTGCTTCGCTTCGGGGTGAATTCTTTAATGACGCTGATGGTGTTCGCACCGGTAAGAAACAAACAGTGTGGGAAATCACTCCAACAATCGCCTATCAGATCTACCCCGGCCTCACCCTACGAGGTGAATACCGCCACGACGAATCAAGCAAACGATTCTTCGAACGTGGCGCAACACGCCTCTTACCGGGTCAAGACACTTTCGCGGGGGAAATACTATATTCTTTTTAACCCAAGAAAAGGAACTGCTATGAAAAAGATTGAGGCAATTATCAAACCCTTCAAACTCGACGAGGTTAAAGAGGCGCTCACTAAACTTGGCATCCAAGGCATGAGTGTCTCTGAAGTGAAAGGCTTCGGACGGCAAAAAGGACACACGGAGTTATACCGCGGAGCGGAGTACGTCGTCGACTTTTTACCCAAAGTGAAAATCGAAATTTTGCTCGAGGATGAAAAAGTGGCAGACGTGACGAACGCGATTGTCGCTGCCGCACGTACTGGGCGCATTGGCGATGGCAAGATCTTCATTTCACCAGTCGAGGATGCTGTCCGTATTCGTACTGGCGAACGTGGGGAACAAGCAATTTAGGAATTCATATTCGCATTTTAAGAGGGAGGAGAAGTTTTATGTCTCGCAACGCAAGAGTGGTCACTCGCTTAGCAGCACGTCTCGGCCTTAGCGCACTCGGAGTTTTTCTGCTGAACAGTCCTACTTGGGCACAGGAAGCAGCCGCCGCAGCAGCACCGGCGCCACCGGTTATCGACACTGGTGACACCGCCTGGGTACTCACCGCATCGGCTTTGGTCCTGATGATGACGTTGCCAGGCCTCGCCCTTTTCTATGGTGGTTTAGTTCGAGCCAAAAATATCCTCAATGTGCTCATGCAATGTTTTATCTCCGCTGGTGTTGTCGGGGTCCTGTGGATTCTCGTGGGTTATAGTCTGGCATTCGGGACTGGCAACGCTTTTATCGGGGATCTCTCTAAGATTGGGCTGAGTGGTGTAACGCTTGATTCAGTATCTGCGAATTTCGCTACACCGCCACGCAACATCCCCGAATACGTCTTCATCATGTTCCAAGCGATGTTTGCGATCATCACGCCGGCGCTGATCCTTGGCGCTATTGCCGAGCGGATGAAGTTTAGCGTCTGGGTGGCCTTTATCTCGATTTGGCTGCTCGTGGTCTACTGCCCGATCGCTCACATGGTGTGGGCAAGTGAAGGATGGATTTTCAAGGCGGGTGCGATTGACTTTGCCGGCGGCCTCGTCGTGCACATGTCGAGCGGATTTTCTGCCATCGTCGCTGCCATCATGCTCGGCAAACGTCTGGGTTTCGGTAAGGGTCCCATGCCTCCTCACAATTTGCCACTGTGCCTCGTCGGGGCGGGTCTCTTGTGGGCGGGATGGTTTGGCTTTAATGCTGGCAGCGCCCTCAGCGCCAGTCCCCTCGCAGCGCTAGCTTTTCTTAACACTGGAACAGCGACGTCGACTGCCGTCGTAGTTTGGGCACTGATCGAATGGGTCCATCGCGGGAATCCTACTGCCCTCGGTGGTGCTACCGCAGCTGTTGCCGGCTTGGTCGCCATTACCCCTGCGTGTGGGAATGTCGGACCGATGGGAGCGATCTACGTCGGCATTGGCGTAACGGTCGTCTCCTACATTGCCTGCACCTTCCTCAAGCCCGCCCTCGGTTACGATGACTCACTAGATGTGTTTGGCGTCCATGCCCTTGGTGGAGCGTGGGGTGCTCTAGCCTCGGGAATCTTCGCTGTCACTCTGGGCTCAGGCATTGAGAGCAACGCCCAACAGATCATGGTTCAATTGAAGGGTATTGGGTTCGTGATCGTCTTTGCACCCGTCATGACGTTCATTATTCTCTCGATTTTGAAGCTTGCTTTCGGGTCTCTTCGTGTATCCGAAGAAGAAGAATTTGAAGGTCTCGACCTGTCGCAGCATAGTGAGAATGCCTACACATTTGGCGCTGGCGGTTCATCACTCGCAGACACGGGTTCTCTCAAACGTGAACAGACAGTTCCCATCGGAGTCTTCGCTGAATCAACAAGATCTGCCTAAATCAGACCACAAGAGACTCGTACTCAGCGAGAGTTACGATCGTAGGGGGCGCAGCATGCTGCGCC
>JAYVFX010001244.1:0-5021 GCA_043772795.1 Deltaproteobacteria bacterium | reverse complement strand
TATCCTGAGCTTGGCGAAGGATCGAAATACGCACAGCGCTCGCCACACATGATTTAGGAGACCTATAGAAACAAGTGTGGACACCCTTTCGTCCACACTTTGAGAGACCACAGTTCCTGTAGGAAAGCCATCGGAACGTCTATTCCGGCGAAGTCGATGGCGAGACCTTCCATGCTTGTGGCCTCGGTGTCGAAGAAAATTTTAGTCTTAGAAAGTAAAGTAGGAGGAGTGATGAGAATCCTAAAGCTATCCCCGTGCTTATTGCGGAATAGTATGATTGGCTGTTTGTTCTTTCTTCTTGGGGGTATTTTTAGTTCTTCGTCAGACGCAGCGATTACGACGAGGCCCGTAGCTATCGTCAACAAGGGGAGTGGGAAATGTGTTGACGTCTTTCTCGGATTGAAAAACGATAATATAAACGTTAATCAGCAAAGGTGTGCGGGATTTCCGCAGGCGTTGTGGACGTTAGTTCCCTACCTGGATGCTTTCCAAGTCGTTGCTTCCCATAGTAAGAAATGCCTCGCTGTGCGAGGTGCCGCTCTGGGGCAGGAAGAACCGGTGGTTCAAGTGCCATGCAATGGGTTGCCGAATGCACTTTGGAGGCTGGAGAAGTATAAGGGTTATTATCGCCTCAGAGCGAAGCACAATGGCCAGTGTCTGAGTGTCTATCGATTGGTGAATCCTTGGGAGTCCAAGAATGGAGAATGGCTGGTCCAGTATAACTGCAATGGCACCGATCGGGAGCTGTGGACTCTGAGCGATGGCTTCATCGGACCAGACCGTGCTGTTCGGATTGTCGCGAATCTAGACGGTCTGTGCGCAGAGGTTGCTGGAGGATCGCAGCTCCCTGCTACTCAAATTGTGCAATATCCGTGCAAACCGAATCAAACTGCTGCCAATCAATCGTGGAAACTCAGCCGTTTCGGCAACGGTTATCGGGTTACGGTACAGCATTCGCAGAAATGTCTGGCTATTGCTGCCACGACCGGGAGCAACGCTGTTATCCAAGCAAAATGCGACAATTTGACCAGTCAGGTATGGTCTGTAAATGGTACGGGTGCGAATCTTCGCTTCGTAAACGCGAAGAATGGTCGGTGTATGAATGTCTCTGGCTCGCTAACAGCCCCCTCGACTCCCTTAGTGCACTCGCCATGTAGTGGGAAAGCCAATGAGTCGTGGCGTCTTGTCACTGCTGGTACGGTTGGTCAGTGGAGCAAAGAAATTCCCCTGCCTTTGGTTCCTGTTGCCGCGGCAAATCTTTACACCGGCAAGGTTCTCCTCTGGGCTTCGTACGATAGTTTCTCTACAGCGAATCTTCCAGAAGGAACCTCGACCGTTCTGTTCGATCCGCTCACTAACCAATCGTATTATACTCTGGTGGATAATACTGAGCACGATATGTTCTGCCCTGGTACGGCTATGCTCTCTGACGGTCGTTTACTGGTAAATGGTGGGACCAGTTCCAAGAAAACCAGTCTCTACAACCCAGGTACCGACACGTGGACAAAAGGCGCCCAGATGAATATCCCACGTGGCTACAATGCCAGTACTACGCTGGACAATGGCAACGTCTTTACTATTGGCGGATCATGGAGCGTGACAGGACCATCGATAGCAGAGAAGAAGAATGGTGAGGTATGGTCTCCGGCTACCGGATGGACCGCACTCCCGGGACTGCCCGTTGACCCGATAATCGGTGCGGATCCAGACGGTGTCTACCGCGGTGATAACCACGCATGGCTGTTTGCGCTCGAAAAAGGCCTGGTGTTTCACGCAGGACCGAGCTCGCAAATGAATTGGTTTAAGACGACAGGACCGAACGGAAGTTACTTATCCGCTGGCAAGCGGGCAACCGATCCGTACAGCATGAACGGCAACGCCGTCATGTTCGATATCGGGAAAATTCTCAAGGTCGGGGGCGCGCCTGCTTATCGGGACGCTGATGCGACCAGGGATGCTTATACTATCGACCTGAGTAATGGGGTGTCAGTCGTCAAGACCGGTCTGATGAATTACCCCCGCGCCTATCAGAACAGCGTGATCCTTCCCGACGGGCGCGTATTTGTTGCTGGTGGTGAGAGCCATGCGCTGAACCTGTCTGATGCGCTTGCGATTCTGCCGGCGGAAATTTGGAACCCCAAAACTGGCATCTTCACAACGGTGGCATCAATGAGCGTTCCGCGGAACTACCATAGCTTCGCGATCCTCTTGCCAGATGCCCGCGTACTGGCCGGTGGTGGTGGCCTGTGCGAACCTTGTGGTGAGAACCATTCTGATGTGCAGATTTATTCGCCAGACTATCTCTTCAAACCCAATGGCTTTCCTGCCAGTCGACCGAAAATCATTTCGGTTGCGCAAAACCTGGGCTACAACAAGTCGGTTGCAGTGCAAACTAACGTTCCCGTTGCCTCGTTCGCTCTCCTCCGGCTGTCTGCTGTGACCCATACCACGAACAACGACCAACGACGTATTCCGGTGACCACTCAGTCGGTAGGGCCTCTTCGTTATACGATCAAGACTCCGCTCAATGCTGGCATTGCGACACCGGGTTATTACATGTTGTTCGCGATCGATAGCCTAGGGGTACCGAGTGTTGCTGCGACGGTTCGGTTGTTTTAGGAACAGAGACAAAGGGTGGTTGGTCGCTGTTCTCGTCACCACCACCCTCGTGATCCCAGGGATCGGACGCGCTGCCGATTCAGCCCAATCGAGCATCAAAGGCCGCTATCGCGTCACGTTTACTCCTTCTGTTGATCCTGTTCCGCTCAACCAGTGGCACGACTGGTTGCTCCGGATCGAATCGGCGAGCTCTCGTGTTGAGGATCTGCGTGAGATCACGATTAATGGAGGCATGCCCGAGCATGGCCACGGGCTTCCTTCTGCCCTTCGCATTGTTCCCAACTCGAAGAGCGGCGAGTACCGTGTTGAGGGCATGCGGTTCAATATGCCCGGGCAGTGGGAGTTTCAGGTTATGATCACTGATAGTGCAGGCAGTGACGGAGCGCGGTTCTCAATCCGAGTTGGCCCTGCTCCGGCTGTTCGCTCTAACCCTGGCTGGAGCGAAAGCGAACGTGCTCTCCTGTCGTCTCTGTGGATCGGCAATCTGCCGCCACCCCCGCCGGATCCCAGCAATCGTTTTGCCGATGACCCACGCGCAGTTGCTCTCGGACATCGTCTCTTTTTTGCTCAGACGCTCAGCCATGACCGGACGTTTTCGTGTGCAACCTGTCACCAACCTGCACATCACTTTGCCGACGGACTTACTACGGGTCACGGTCGCCGCAACCTATCGCGTAATACGCCAAGCTTGGTCGGAGCGGGTTACTCGACGTGGCTCTTTTGGGACGGCCGTCGCGATAGTCTATGGGCTCAGGCGTTATCTCCGATTGAAGCCGACGATGAGATGAACACGACACGTATTGAAGCGGTCCGAAGTCTCGCCGCGAATGCTGTCAATCGCGATTCATATGAAGCTCTTTTTGGACCGTTGCCAAACCTCTCTGGCTTGCCACGACGAGCGAGCCCGCAGAGTGACACCCAAGCGCGTCAAGCCTGGGAAGCAATCCCACTAGATCGGCAGAATGCGATCAACCGAGCATTCGTAAACCTAGGCAAGGCAATCGCCGCGTATGAACGACAACTTGTTCCGGGACCATCCGCATTCGATCGTTATGTTGAAGCTGTTCTGCGCAATGATGACAAAGCGGCTGCCGCAATCCTTGATCGTCGAGCCGTCTCCGGACTGAGACTGTTCTTGTCGGACAACGCCCAATGCTTACGCTGCCACAATGGTCCGCTCTTTACCAACCAAGGATTTCATAACATCGGGACTGGGGTCCTTACCGGTGAGCGTCCTGACTTTGGGCGTGCCGTCGGTAGACTCGGAGTGCTTGCTAACGAATTCAATTGCCTGACGGAATATAATGACGATCCGCAACGCGAGTGCCGTCATATCGCATTTCTTAACCCTCACGGGGAAGTGGAGGCTTCGACCGGGGCCTTCAAAGTTCCGAGCCTACGAAACTCTGCTGCGACAGCTCCCTACATGCACGATGGACGTTACCCAACCCTCGCGCACGCCGTTGCCCACTACCGCAATATGCCGCGAGATAGTGGGAGTAGTATTGAGTTTCGGCCAATGTCCGACCTCACTTCCCAAGCTGTTGAGGCAATGGCAATGTTTCTGGAATCTTTGCAGGCTCCTGTGCGAGCACCAGCGGAATTGCTTGCGCCTCCGCACTAGTTGTGAATAGAGGCGCGACTTTCACGGAATTCAGCGAATCAAGAAAAAAGACCGCCTGCCGATTATACAAGACAGCGACAAAGCAAGCTGGGATCCTTCTTTGCTCTCGAAGTGAGTGTTGTGAAACGTGTTATGAGAAAAACCCAAAGATATCGATCCGGGGAACTAGGTAGAACAAAACGACTGGAGGAATGTTCCTGTTGTGAAGGGATCATTCGAGTAACAGCTCGGATCTGCTTCGTTGTAACACTATGCGAATTCTTGTTGCCGATGATGTAGCAGTAAATAGGTTGCTCTTGGCCAGTACGCTCGAACGCTGGGGACACTCGGTTGTGTCCGTTGCTGACGGAGGTGAAGCGTGGGATGCGCTACAAGAGGAGCAATTCTCTTGTGTTATAAGCGATTGGATTATGCCTCGCATGGCAGGCGTGGATCTCTGTCGCCGGATCCGTGCGGCTGAGTTCCCGTGGTATGTCTACGTAATTTTGTTGACTTCATTAGGGAATCCGAGAGAAGTTGTAGAAGGGCTTGAGGCAGGTGCGGATGATTTTATCCATAAGCCGTTCCACGAAGGCGAGCTACGTGCACGCTTGCGCGCACGGGAACGGGTTGTTGCCCTTGAACACGGTCTTGTCGAAAGTAATGCGCAGCTGAAACAAGCGTACGCTGTGCTGAAGGAGGATTTGTTAGCGGCTTCGCGAATGCAACAGGAGTTGCTACCGCTACCGAACGTTACGATCCCGGGCCTTGACTGTGCCTGGTTTTTTTTTCCTCATAC
>JAYVFX010001243.1:0-10388 GCA_043772795.1 Deltaproteobacteria bacterium | reverse complement strand
ACATAGCGCAAGAGATGCGGGGGGCGGGGAACCAATGGCGCATGGTTATTACGCCAATAGTCTTGAAATTCAGCTACACTCATCCCCGGTTTGCGCTTGACCAAGAAGAGTCCCTTTATCAGCTTTTGGTTTTTGCCAATCGGTTGCCCAGCAACGACGACATTCTCTTTGGTCGCCAGCCAACGCAGTCCGGGTTGATCAATAAAATTCAGTTCATCAGGATAGGCGCCTTCAAGATACTCAGGATTCGTCCGCATCCCAACTGCAGTTTCGAGATTGTCGAACCACACTTCAGCAGCCCCCTCGAACGGCGCAGAAGGAAAGCTAGGATTCTGATGCGCAATGCGATGCGCTTGTACGTATCTCCGTAAGCTCGTAATCCGGAGCGCGAGCTCGGCATGCGTCGTCCGCCAATGGGTGTGAAACTTTTCGTTAGTAATTCCAGGCTTGATAGGTAGCAGGGCAAAACACTTAATCATAACATCCCTCCTTGGGCATAGTGCTGGCACCATACCCTACCCTCTGACGCAGAAGCAAGGTTCGGTCACCAATGAAAGGAGGGACAACGATGAAGAACAAGACGTACGTGCTCTACTGAGAAGGTACGGCCTGTGGCGACGGCAACGGTAAGCGTACGTGAAACGTTGAGCCTTTGCCGACTTCACTTGTCACACTGATTGTTCCGCCGAGGAGATCGAGCAACTGCTTCGCAATGTGCAATCCAAGTCCCACACCGGTGAGCCCACGAACGTTTGTCGTGCTCCCCTGTCGAAACGCGTCGAATATCACTTTGTGTTGTTCCAGCGCGATACCGATTCCGGTATCTGCAACGTACACCTCAACCCCATCGGCGTAGCCCTGCGCTCCAATCGTAACTATGCCTGCACGCGTGAACTTAATCGCATTTATGAGCAGGTTCTTAATCACGACTTTCAGTTTTCCCGGATCTGAAATAACAGTCGTCAAGGTATTGTCCACGCACCAGGTAAAGTGCAGGCCAGACAGTTCGCGTACCCCGGAGGTTTCCGTTTCGATTTCTTGCAACAATTGCGGAATCGACACCTCCACAAACTCCACAGAAAGACGACCACCCTCAAGGCGGTTGAGGCTCAGGACATCACTGACGAGATCCACCACGCCGCTTGCATTTACCTGCAACCGTTGCAACACAGTTCGTTGTTCGCCGGTAACTACCCCAAAAGTCCCTTCGAGAAAGAGATCAATATATCCGGTGATAACGCTCAGAGGGGTGCGCAATTCGTGGTTCATCACTGCGAGAAACTCACTCTTCGCGTGATCCGCGTTTTCTGCTGCTTCTTTCGCCAAACGTAACTGTTCTTCCGCTCGTTTCCGTTCGGTAATGTCGCGAAAAATCCCTTGTACCCCGGTCAGATTTCCATCCTTATCGTACATCGCACGGGTCCGGCATTCGAGCAAAACCACACTGCCGCTCTTCCGAACAACCTCAATCTCTAAATTTGAGGTCAGTTTCTCACCGATAAGAAACTGTCGAGTCCATTCTTCCACAAGTAAAGCGGACGCTGGCGTTGTTACTACGCGGACATGCTGACCAATCAGCTCTGTCCGAGACCAGCCCAGCAAAACCTCAGCGGCGCGATTAATGCTGGTGAAGGTTCCGTCCACGGTCAGCGTGGCAATCACATCGTTCGCATTCTCGAATAATCCACGGTAGCGCGCTTCGCTCTCGCCAAGGGCGATATTCGTGTGCATGAGCTCGGCGGTGCGTTCTTGCACACGCTGTTCAAGTTCGTCGTGTGTCTTACGCAGTTCGCGTTCAAGACGAATTTCTTCAGTCACATCTTGTGCGCAACCAATGACATATAGAGGGCGCGTCTCTTCTTCATACCAGACGTTGTGGTAACGCCAGAGACGATACTCACCAGTTACCGTCACGACCCGCATAAAACCTTCATCCGCACGCTGCTGACGTATCCGTTGCAAATACACAGCAAAAAAAGGTTGGAACGATGGGGCAAGAAAATTACGCAGGCTTTTCCCTATCCAAGCGTCCATAGGATATCCTAGCGCCCGAACGGCAGCCGGATTGACGTAGAGCAGGGTGCCGTCGAAATCGTGGGCACAGATCAACCCCATGCTCTGCTCTACCAACGTCCGATAGAACTGGTCAGGGTGTATTTGTACAGGAGCAAGGGCGTGAGTCTGGGCCTCGGTCTCAGGTGCAGGCATAGCTGGACTTTCTTTGAGAAGACCTGACTTTCTCTCCCCAGTATCACTCATCGTATCCGTCCCTCCCACCCTCACGGAAGTTCGCGTTACGCGCTTTTCTTAATCCCCTGATATTCCCTATACCTGGAAGCTTGCACACATCGCGCTCCTACACAACCTGGGTCTCGTCCAACGGGAATCTGCTAGTCACGCCTCACGAGGTCGCAGGGCAAATACTTCCATTAGCCGCTGCTGCGCAATCGCAGCAATCTCTTGCCTCACGATGTCGAGCGGACGCGTCGAGTCGTGAACAGACACTCGTTGCGATTCAGCTCGCGCAATGGACAAGAAGCCCTCACGAACCCGTTCGTGAAAGGCAATCGATTCTGCCTCGAAATGATCAGCGGTCTCGTTCCCGCGTCGCTTCTGTGCACGGCGTAATCCTTCGGTAACAGGCACGTCGAGTAAGAATGTCAGCACGGGCATGTAGCAGGCACACGTAAAGGTGTTGAGCTGTGCGAGAAAAGAGAGATCGATTTGGCGACCATAGCCCTGATAGGCAATAGTTGAGTCGAGAAAGCGATCACAGAGGACGATCTGCTGAGCGTTGAGTGCGGGCGCAATAACTTCTTGAATATGCTGTGCACGATCGGCGAGCAGCAGCAGCACTTCAGTACCGGGAGCAAGCGGTGTAGCTGGCGCTAACAGCAATTTCCGTAAGATCTGCCCGAGCGCGGTGCCGCCCGGCTCCCGGGTCACGAGGACTTCCTGGTTTTGCGCTCGTAGGGTATCGGCGAGGAGCTGGATCTGCGTACTCTTTCCGCAGCCTTCGATCCCTTCAAAGGAGATGAATACGCCAGGCATGGGGAGACCATACCCAACCGGCGATTGTTATAACAGCCCTAGATACCATGCGATCAGCTGTTCTCCGATGAAGAGATAGCTCAATGCGCCAAAGGAGAGGAACGGACCGAAGGGAAGCGCCAGTTTGCTATCCGCACGACTGCGAATCATCGCCGTCACTCCGACAATAGAGCCAAAGAACGATGCGATAAAAATGGTGAAGGGAATCGACCGCCAGCCCAGAAATGCACCAATCATGGCCAGCAATTTGACGTCGCCACCGCCCATACCCTCACGTCCAGTGAGCAGTTGGTAGCCAAGGGCGACAGCCAGGAGGATCCCACCACCGACAAGTGCACCGACAAACGAGGTCCACAAGGTTAACGTCGGCAACGGTGAAAGTAGGGAGAACAAGAGCCCGGCCAGGACGCCAGGAAGGCTAATCACATCAGGAATGATCTGATGATCAAGGTCGATAAAGGTAATGACCACAAGCGCTGCGGCAAAAGCGAAGTACCCTAGCGTCGCGAGACTCGGGCCGAACTGCCAGGTGAGTGCAACGGCCAACACCCCGGTCAAAAGTTCAACCATGCAGTAGCGAATAGAGAACTTCGCTCCACAGGTACTACAGCGTCCTCGCTGAAGAAGATAGCCGAAAAGGGGAAGATTCTGGTACCACGACAGCTCAGTCTTACAAGCCCGACAATGAGATGGCGGAGACACCACAGATTCGTTGACCGGAAGCCGATAGATACACACGTTGAGAAAGCTGCCAATACATGCGCCAAAGACAAAGACAAAACATAAAAACGTTATTGGATTTTCTACTGCAAAAGCCACCGGATCCCTCCACCTAGGGCACTCGTTCTATAGAAGAGTATAGGAATCTCTTCATCGTACTGCAAATGACCCTTCGGAAACCCATCGGCACTTCTGCCGTTCTCCTTACTCCACGCGCACGCGACCCGCGAGGTTCACGACGACACGTCTCGTTTCTCCCCCACTCGTTGCTCCAAGGGTGATAGAAATTCCGCCATCAACGGCACCACGGGGCAAAAAGACGATATCCCCACTGGAATTGACCGCCGCAATACGAACACTGCGAGGAAGTGGGATCGTCGCCTCGGCGACCTCCTCGACGCTATGCGAATAGAGGAGCTGTCGTTGCCATACGCCGTCTTCATCCCTGTCAACAATATAATCGGAGGTGGTTGGACGAAAGGTGACACGCAGACGACGGTTTTGTGAAACCGCTTTCATCCGGACATATTGGAGATTGGCAACCATCTGCCGGGTTGCGTCGTGCAGATGGGTTTGTGCAAGGAGCGGTGCAAACTGTAGGGAAAGCATAGCCGCCAGAATGCCGAGAAGTGACAGCGCAATGACGACTTCCAGCAGGGTAAAACCGTTAGTGCGTAGATGTGAACTGCGGTTTCTCAATCGAACCCCATGACATTCGTACACTTTATAATGTGACCTCTCGGTTGTGTCATTCTGAGCGGAGCGAAGAATCTCTCTGAGAGACCCTGCGTTACACTCAGAGTGATACCCTTGGTGTGCCAATCTTTTGTGGCCTAATTTATCCATCGAACTTCTCAGTCCACGACACTGTTTGTGCCAATAACGCCAAGGCCCGCGTCGTGGCTTCACAACTGTAATTGACTGCGAAAGGAGAGCAACTGATCGTCGCCTCCACACGGTCAAGGTCGAACTTGCGGTCAAGCGCGGCATCATCACGGATCACCACCGCACCAAGTATCTGTCCGCAGGCAGCAGCATCCTCGACCCGGACGTCACCATCGCCAACAATAAGAATAATCCCACGCCAATTGAGGGTAGCGTTTCTCAGTTGAACGACGCGCGGGACAAGAAGAATCCCAGTCCCGTTCACTACTGCACCTCCGCTGATCTCTATTGTCGCAGCGCCATCCTCAATAAGAGTAACCTTCGGTGTGTCCGGGGTACCATAGGTGTGTGTTCCTGAAGTGATATTACCAGTGATATCCAGGACACTCACCTGAGGGAGTAGAGAGATACGACGTACGATCTCATCAAGCGCGGTGCGCAACCGGGCTTGTTCGCTGCTTGCGAGCAACTTCACTAGTGGTGTAGTAGCTGAGAGCGTTGGCGCAATCGGTCCACGATCCTGAGGTGGCGCGGGAAGATAGAACGTTGGCGGCAACGCCGTCGCCCGAAGCGCTGGCTGCGCAAGATCAAGATTGACAAAGCATGTCGGGTCAGTATCGATGCAGGGATCAGTGCGGAAACGAGGAAGCGCTGCAGGTCCTCGGACCCAGGACAGTCCCGGAGTGCAGGTGCCATCAGCAGTGCTGCCCCCGCTGGCAAGACAAAACGTATTCGCGCGGATCACGATGTCACGTTTCAGCAGTGCCGCGGCAGTAAGAAGGTCCACTTGTGCGGAAGCCTGGGTCGTCGCAAAGGGGACAGAGGCCGGACAATCTGACGACAACGAGCCATCCAGAGCATGATTACGGGCATCTATGCTAAAGCGAGGAATGCGCCGTCCAGTCCCACCGCTAAGGTCGTCAAAATCGGGGTGCAGCCCATCGCCATCGTTCGTAACGACCCCCGTGGGAACAAAGTCCGGCACGCGGACAATCTCCTCAATCACTCTACGTGATCCTTCTGGTCCGCGCCCGGTTGAGGTCAACCGATACGAGCCGTTGCCGAGCGAGGCAACCTCAACAGAATAGGTGCCACTAGCGAACGATGTTGGACCAATGGTGATAGGAAGAGAGGAAGGAGCACTATGCCGTTCGAGCCAGTTTTTTCCGACCTCTGTGCCCGCCCGGGCAATCCATAAGGTCTGTACTCCGCTCAGCAGGTTACGAGCAATCATGATATCGGTCCGACTCAGTGCGAGCCCGCTCGCGCTGATAAAGAGCAGGAGAACCATCAGGAACAACGTGGTAATCAGAACGATTCCAGATTCAGAAGAAGTGGGGATTGCCGATTGCGGATTGACGAGTGACATGGAGGTTACCTCGCAGGATTCGGAAGAAAGACGGTAGTGGTGTGTTCCGAGGTTAATGGTTCTATGACTTGGGGATCGGGGTGACGTTTACTGGTGCGGACGGTAACGACAATGCTGCGAACCGCGGCACGCTGATCAGCATTCAGTGACAAGCCAAGATCGGTGCCGTCGCGATCGAAATAGCGCAGCAGAAAACCGCTCAGTGGTACATCTCCGATAAAGGGTTGCGGCGCGCCTCCGCCAGAGGAACGCTTGATGAGCTGGGTGTCCGGCTCATACAGATAGGCAACACGCTCATTAGGATCATCCGGACATCCATCAGGCGAGGAACCGGTACTATTACCACGGTAATCATACTGCAAAGTGATCCGCTGACTCCCGGCATTCGTCAGACGCTCGAAACCGGCGCACGTCCCTCCTTGCACTGGCCGCGCCCCGGCGAAATGCAGTTCGCGTACAAGAAAATCAATTGCTAAACGACTGCTCTCTTGCAGATCGAGTTTGACCTCCTGCACTTTTAGTGCGCGAGCATGGAACAGATAGAAGTTGTACAGCACGCCATAGAACAGCCCAGCAACGCCCATGGCTACAACCAGTTCGAGTACTGTCAATCCCGCGCAACGAGCAAAGTGCTTCCTGAAGAACGTAGTCAGTAGCCAGTAGCCAGTAGCCAGTAGATTCCAGCCCCGGATTTGACTTCGGACTTCGGACTTCGGACCTGCTAACCCTGGACTCTGGACTCTAGATGCTAGACGCATGACTCATTCCTCTCTAAATCGGACCACACGAGATTGGCACAGTGCCCAACAAAATTCCCCCGCGCTGCGTGCGGCCCCCTTTTCCAAAGGGGGCTTTCGGATTCCCCCCTTAGAAAAAGGGGGGCTAGGGGGGGATTTCACAGCGAGTGCTCCAGTGTACAAATGTCATATGGACTGCTTTACTCATTCACCACCGTCGTGACGGTAATGGTATGAGGAGTGTAATCCGTCCAGGAGACAGAGACGTTAAGTTGAGAGACTCCGAGTTGCGGCGTATCGGTCGAGATCGTCCAGGTACGAGTGAACCCAGAGCGAGGAGCGTCACTGCCAGCCGCGAGTGTCGGACTGCTGGCTAGCAACGCTTCGAGTTTATCTTGGGCAAGAACAGCGGCTTGGGTGAGATGTTCGCTGGTGTTATTGGCGCGAATGCTCGTCGTCACACCAGAGATCAGTGCCACTGAGGCAATGGAAAACACGGTCAGGGCGACAAGGATTTCCAAGAGGGAGAAGCCCGCGTTTTTCATGACGGTTTACGCCTTATGTTTTTATACGTTACGTTCTATGTATCCTGTGTTTCGCGCTCTTGTTACTTCTCCCCTCCCTCACATCCACACTCTTCGTCTTTTACCTACTGTCGTTTCGCCTTTGCCTCGGCCAAAGCAGTGGTTAGTAACGGAACCACTTCAGCATAGTCACCAACGATCCCAAAGTCGGCATTCTGAAACATCAGCGCTTTCGCATTCTTGTTGATTGCGACAACAGTTCCAGAACGACGGACACCAACAGTGTGTTCAAACGCGCCGCGAATACCGATGGCAAAGTACAATTTCGGAGAAATCGCACGACCAGTGAGACCAATTTGATGTTGTCGCGGTAGCCAACCCAGATCAACGATGTCACGGGTGGCCGCGAGCGGCACACCACCAAGCACCTCAGCCAGCTTCTCAATTACCGGGAAATTGGCTACTCCCCCAATGCCTTTGCCAATGCCGATGGCGATCTCAGCGGAATCAAGCGCAGCGGCATTGCCAGCGTCAGCATTATTTTGCGCGATAACTTTGACACGGCTTGTGACAGCATCATCTGGCCAGAGCATCTCAATTCGCGCTTGCCGCCCAGGAGCGGGTTTCGCCTTCTTCAACATGCCCGGGCGAACCGTAGCCATTTCTGGGGTTGTGCGAGAAAGGATTGGCGCGACGATATTTCCACCAAATGCCGGTTTGTATTGCAGCAGTTGGCCTTTGTCATTGACGTCGAGATCCACACAGTCCCCGGTGAGTCCCAGATTGAGCCGTGCCGCGACACGCGGAGCAACATCGCGCCCGGTCGCAGTCGAGCCGAGCAATACCACACCAGGCTGGTGAGTTTGGATCGCCTTGGTCATCAGTGCGGCGTAAATGTCGGTGCTGTACGGATCGAGCCGACGATGCTCAGCTAGATACACGACATCGGCGCCATGAAGCGCCAGAGTTGCGACGTGCTGATCAACGCCACTGCCCATCAGGAGAACCCCGACTTCACCGCCATATTTGGCCGACAGCTCAATTGCTTTGCCTAACAATTCGAGCGTGACCGGGCGCAAGGCGGTGCCAAGCGTTTCCGCCACAACCCAGACGGCTTTGCCACCGCTCAATCTTTTCGTGGTTTGCGGCTGAGCATCATCATCTTCGCCAACCCATTTGCCATACAAACCACGTTCAAGCAGCGCCTGGACAAGTGTCTGCACTTGCGTCGGTAGATCACCTGCGAGGATTTTCTTCTCGCGCGCAACCTCGACAGTTTGCACTGATTCTACCCACGTGGGCGAACCAGCAGCGCCAAATTGAGAAAGGTCCGAAGAGAGATCACTTGCCGTTACAGTTTGGATCGGCTTTTCTTTGGCTTTTTCTTTATCTGCTTTATTGGGAAATTTCTCTGGAGCGAGATCTTCCGTAACAGACAACAAGGCAGGCAACGAACACTCAACCGTTTCAAATCCACTATCGGTCTCACGTTCAATAGTGAGCACCGTGCCATTCACAGTGAGCTTCGCTACGGCTGTGACCTGCGGGAGGTCGAGAAGCTCTGCCACCTCCGGACCGACCTGACCGGTTTCAGCATCGGTGCTGTGGCGACCGCAGAGAATGAGATCGTACCCTTCGCGTTTCAAAGCCAACGCCAGCGCGCGGGCAGTCGCCAGCGTGTCGGCTCCGGCAAACGCTCGATCTTCAAGATGAATGGCGCGATCCGCCCCTAAAGCAAGGCAGTGTTCCAGCGCCGCTTTGGCTTGGGGTGGACCCATCGTTAACGCGACAACTTCACCACCGTGACTGTTGCGCAAGTCAATGGCTTTCAGCAACGCCCGGACGTCAAACGAACTGACTTCTGAGGGAACACCCTCACGTGTGAGGGTCTTGGTCTCGGGGTCGAGTTTCATCGCTGACACCACCGGGACCTGTTTAATCAGCACGACCGTTTTCATGCAGAGCACAACTCCTTACTGTCTTAGTGGGCTGGAGCCTACCGCGTTCGCTAGGCCAGCGTCAAGGTGAAAAATTGGGACCTGGGGAAAAAGGGGAAAAGGCGAAATGGGTCAATGGGGAAAAGGAGTCTGGGCGTCTGAGAGTCTAGGAGTCGAAAAAAGGAATTCGCCCTTTCGCCGTTTCGCCCTTTCGTCCTCATTGGTGCTCACCGTCCCCGAATGCGTATGAGTTCGTTAATGGTTAGGTCAAGATCTTCGTCGCGGAGTAGCGGTGACGCAACGCGTTTCCGGCGTACCAGATCTAATGAAAGTTCCGCGGTAATGAAGTCTTCCTCGTAGTAGCGTCCCTTAGCTAAGCGACGACCGAACGGATCAAGAATTTCCGAACCGCCCCAAAATCCCACCCCATCCTCGAAGCCAACGCGGTTTGCATAAATGATGAAGAGCCCAAACGTCTCAGCATACGAACGGTTGATCAGCTCCCAGTACCGCGCATTATCGTCCTGTACCTCACCATCTGAGATACCACGCAGCGGGCTACTCGAGGGACAGATCACAAACAGTGCACGGTCGAGTGCAGCAAGATACACTGTTGAAGGATGCCAGAGGTCTTCACAAATCAACAAAGAGACACGCCCAAAGGACGCGTCAAACGCCCGGACTTTATCGCCACGGGCAAAATAGCGCTGCTCATCAAACATGCCGTAGGTCGGCAAATACACTTTGCGGTGTACGTAACGCACCTCTCCGCCAGCGATATACGCTGCTGCATTGTAGAAATGAAAATCGGTACTCTCTTCGACGAACCCGACGATAAGAGGAACATCCTGACTCCACGCTTTGAGTTGGGCAATTTCCGGCGAGTCCAGACGCAGCGCAACCGTAGAAACTAAGTCACGGACATGGTAGCCGGTCAAGCTCAATTCGGGGAAAACCAGTAAATCAAGCTGCTGAGCGGCTGCCTTACGCACATATTGTTCACACAAGTCGAGGTTTGCTTCCAGGTTGCCTAAGCGCGGGGTAATCTGCGCGACACCAATTTTGATTTTCATGGGCTCTCAATCACTCAATCTTTTCCACAGTTGACACCGTAGCCTATAGCTTTTACCCACGGGCATAAATGCCCGTGCGACCAGACTGCGCC
>JAYVFX010001242.1:0-2253 GCA_043772795.1 Deltaproteobacteria bacterium | reverse complement strand
GTGCCTTCGCCGAAGCCGCCGCCGTACGTTCTTTGAAAGGTTCCCACACAGATTCGCGGGCAGTCCTTGGGAGGAATGATAGGATGCACGAAAAGATGAACTGCTTCATGCAATGCGTACTCCAGACGGGTTGCTCCGAGTGGCGCGTCCTCACCGTCGCTGATGGGTATGGATATGTACATGCCGCCTCTAGCTCATTTCCGTGTTGTCGACGGGCATTGATGGTTGTGTAGCTTCCATTTGCATACGCTCACCTGCTCTTGGTCTGCAAGGTCGCTTTGCACGTGGCCTTCAAGGCTTCCTTGTCTGCTCCGCTGAGCAGGGCTTCTTCGAGCAGTATCGCTAGTGCGGAGCATGCGCCGGAGAGGATGGCGTCTCGTATACGAGTTCGTAGCCACGATGGAACCCGGCGCAACTTCTCGTCGAGCCTGTCGCTGAGTGACTTGCCGCCCCTAGGTCGCGGTATCGGTTGCCAGTAAGGGTCCGGCTTCGTGCGTATGACCGAGTCAGGAACTGGCGTCACGTTCCACAGGTCCACAGCCTTCTCCTTGGCCGGTTTGGCCTGCGGCGTCACAGTGACGAATACCTCCACTCTGCGGTTGGTTGCCCTACCTTCCCGCGTGCGATTGTCTGCGTGCGGTTCGGCTTCGCCCGGGCTGGGCTCGACCGCAATCTTCACCCGATCCGCGATCCCTTTGAGCTGCTTCCGCAAGACCGCCTCTACAGCACGAGCACGGCGATCGCCGAGGCCGACGTTGTACTTCTCCGTTCCAGTGCTGTCAGTATGGCCGGTCAAGCGAAGGACTGTGATGGGCTGGTTTGTTCCCCAATTCTGCGCCACGGCTTTGGCCATGTCGCTGATCATCTCTTTGAGACGTGCGGTCAGAGCGGATCTGTCGAAATCGAACCGGTCGAGACGAAGATAGGGCTTCGGGCGCATCGCCAATGTCAAAGGCTTGCGCTTGCTCGCCCTATCGTCCCCCAGACCTCCATTTATCGAGACATACATTAGGTACCTCCTTTCGGTATGACGACTTCGTAAGTACGCCTGATGTGACCTTTACGCATCAATTCAACCGCCTTGTCAGATCTACAATCGTGTCGATAAACGTGCCCCAATCTCTCGCACTCAATGGTCGAAATCCGATACGTCTGAGCTCAAGAGCGACGAGCGGTGAGGTTTCGGAAGCGGCCCACACCGTGCCACCGCCAGGCAATCCGCTGATGTGACTCGGAAAACCCAGCGTCCAATTCAACAAATCGTCCCATGTAAGGGACGAAGCGACGGGCGGGGGGAACAACTTCTGCGAACCGTGCGCCAGCGTTGGAGAGTCCTCAACTAGACCAAAAATCCGGTAGCGGATGGTCGGGCTCGCGAATAGCTCCTTGTATATCAACTGTTCCGTAGGCGTTAGTATCTTAGAAAATATTTCAGGGAAAGGGGTTTTGACGTTGATCGGAAGATGACCTTTGCCGAAGGCCTCACAGTCTGCGTTCTTCGGCGTTGGGTTTTTGTCACAGTCTACAGGCTTCCATAGTTTGATGACCCAGAGATAACTCGCTTGCAACATCAAGAACCCGCTGAGTTGGTCGGAAAAAGTTAAGGAATCGACCAGGACGCCGTTACTTAACTTGTGGTTCCACGTCAGCATCGCTTTTCGCAACGATTCGACGCCTTCCTTGGCTTTGAAGAGATGATCTGATCTCACCCCCATACGGAGGCCTCTTCCGCCTGTTAACGCCATGCCGGGCGGCCTGCCAATCGATTTTTCGAGTTTGTCGATCAGTTGACCGACCTTCGCCAATGGAATAGTGATGTGCGCTTGCGGCGAAGCCCACACCCCACACTCGTCCTTGCTGGAGGGAAACTTTCTATTTATATGCAACTTGTGAACAAGGAGGCTGCTAGTCGAGGTCCTGGCGTTGGGCAGAGGAAACAACCGTGGATGCCCGACCACGCCCGGTATCTTAATGTTTCTTTTCTCTGTTGCGGATTTGCAACCCTTCTCGAGCAGATATGCAAACACAACGATGTTCTTCTTCACTTGCTCAATGTTCTTTAGGCCCTGTGAATCAAGATCGAACCACTCAGTTCCAACCTCGAGTCGATCCCAATCTAGTTTGACATTGAAAAAATCATGTCTCATGTCGTGCTTAGTAAGTCTGTCAGAGGGCACGGACTGACCGATCCGTTGGTTGATAACATCCCGAAATCCGTAATGCACATCAAACTCAAACATTACTCGTGGCAAG
>JAYVFX010001241.1:0-2478 GCA_043772795.1 Deltaproteobacteria bacterium | reverse complement strand
CAGAGCCGGAGTCTTCTTTGCGCTATACCCGACCGGTAACATCTGGAGCGCCGCTTCTGCCAAGCGCTCTTGATGAACATTGGTATTGAGCTGTACGGTCCATGCGGTGTCACTGACAATCTGTTGGAATTGTTCTGCGTATCGTCGAGCGGCAATATCGGGAAAGCTGAAATGCAAGCGGACCTGTCGCAATCCACTGTGAAATCCCACATGAAAGAGATCCGGGCACTCGCCCAACACCTGAGTGACACGGTTCGCCAAGTCTTGCTGTGACGGGCTTTTTGGTTTGGCAGGAGCAGGACTCGGCGCAGGTGCTGCCGGGTCAGCAGCTTGAAATAGAGTAGGGCGCTTGGGATGACGACGCAGGCCTGGCGGACGTTGGTCGAGTAACGCGACCAACGCGGTATACTGCGCTTCTGTCCACTGTCGTGCACCGTACCAGAGGTCAAGCAATTCTGCTGGGCTGTATGGATGCTGCCGAGCGTGTTGCAGCAGGTGAGCTACTAACGTGGGCAGGGTTTCTGCTGTCAACTCTTGCTGGTTACCAATGCCGATCGCTGCCGGTGAAACGGCACTGGTCGTCGTGCGCGCACGATGACCAAAGGACAGTGTCTCTCCCGTTTTGGGCAAATGGACTTTGCGATACTGCATGGCACTGCGATACAACCGATCTGCCAGTGCTGGACGTGCCGTTGCCTCTCCGTGCACGAGCACTACTTCTTTAGGATTGATCGCATCAATCAGCCGGGCTAACTCATTGGCGTCGGCATGTGCCGAGAGCGAATATTTGCTGACCGTACATTCGACCGTGACTGCTCGTCCTCCGATGCTGAGCATCTTGCCCCGTCCTTCCGCCAGATCCAGTAACCGTCGTCCGGGGCTTTCTTCATCCTGATACCCCGTGATCGCGATGGCGTTGTGCTCGCCGGTGGCAATCACCGGCGCATAGTCGGCACTCGCTCCCCCACTCAACATGCCGGAGCTGGCAATGATCACACACGGTGGACCGCTGAGGATCTTTTCCCGCTCTTTGGGCTCTTTGACCATCTGCACCTCATCGACTGCGCCCACAAACGGATTGCCATGCCGTTCCACCAAATGCTGGCAGAACGAACTCTGATAGCTGGGGAAGGAGGAATAGACACCACAGACTGACCGGACCATGCCATCAAGAAACACGGGAAACGGAGCGAGACGACGCTGGCGCATCTCACGAATCAAGATTAGCGCCACTTCTTGGGCGCGACCAATGGCAAAGGCCGGAATCAAGAGCTTGCCTTTTTGTTCCACTACACTACTGACGAACTGGACGAGCCGCTGCTCCTCCGCCGTGCGGGCCGAATGGAGTCGATCTCCATAGGTACTTTCGATCACCAACACATCGGGCTGGCGAAACTCGGTTGGTACTGACATGCCTGGCACCGTGAGTTGGTCGCCAACGGCCACATCCCCCGAGAATAACACCCGTACGGTTTTGCCGTGCTCAGTGCCTTCAATTCCTACCGCCGAGGCACCTAAAATATGGCCAGCCGGGTACCAGGTTGCCGTCAGCGCAGTCGTTCCGATCTGCGTCGGGGTTGAGAAGGCAACGGGTTGGATACGGGTAAGGAGTGATTCAACGGCAGTAGGAGAGAACGGTGGGAGTTCACCTTCAGCATCGAAACGGCTTTTGGCAATTCGCAGGGCATCCTTGAGCAGGATGGTGACCAGCGCCTGGGTCGGCGGCGTCATATACACCGGCGTAGTCGGATACTGTTCATGAAAGACGGGCAGGGCGCCACTATGATCGAAATGCGCATGCGTGAATACCACCGCATCGACAGTCGGTAGTGCATGGGTGGCGAGCAGGCCAAAATCCGGCAACACCTGCATCGCCCGTCATCCGTACCCCGCAGTCAATCAGCACCCGATGATCGCCGATCTCAACTAAGGCACTCGACGCCCCAATTTCATGTCCGCCGCCCAGAAACGTGATCTGCATGACAACTCGACTCCTTCACCTTTGGTCTCGCCAGTGTCCTAACGGGATATGGCAACTTGGCGAAGTCCCACGATCTGTCACTGGCATCGCGAAATACTCTTCATATTCACGAAAAGTTACAGTCATATAGAACAGCAAAATAATTTTTACGATGACACTTGTATACGCGTACACATTAAACCCCTATATTCACCTACTATGCCTGCTGCTCTACCGTTTCAGGATTGAGAGATTCAGAATACCGAGAAGGCATGAGATTCCGCCAAAAAGAGACACGAGGGACGAAGCGCTTGAACATCACACAACGGGCATATGGGTGATGCCTTGGCATGCCCCCTCAGTTACATTCACTCGTGTGATAAAAGCGATCCTTTTTGCTTGCTGCCTCGTCCTCATTGGAACACCCCAGACGCTGCTCGCCTCTCCGCACGTTGTTCCCATCGAGAGCCCGGCATCGCCCGCACCGACAGCAGAGGACTGGTTAGCGACCCTTGGGA
>JAYVFX010001240.1:0-3583 GCA_043772795.1 Deltaproteobacteria bacterium | reverse complement strand
CCACCGAGTTTCATATCTCGCGGAGCCTCCAACGCCTCCTACGGCAAAACCATTTTACTGTCACCTTTGACGCAGCCTTCGCAGATGTCATCCAGGCTTGTGCAGACACTCGCATTGAGCAGGGACAGGGAACCTGGATCGTTCCAGAAATGATCGAGGCCTACTGTGCGTTACATGAAGCAGGCTTTGCCCACTCTGCTGAAGTATGGATCGGCAAACGACTCGCTGGCGGCATCTACGGCATCAGCTTGGGCCGCGCCTTCTTTGGCGAGTCAATGTTCAAACATGAGACGAACGCTTCGAAGGTTGCCTTTGTCACGTTATCCCAACGACTCCAGGCATGGGAATTCACGCTCATCGACTGCCAAATCACCAACCCTCACTTGCAGCGCTTAGGCGGACACGAGGTATCACGAAAAGAATTTTTGCAGCGACTAGAGCACGCGCTAGCATTCCCAACCCGACGCGGGAAGTGGGGATAACCGTAGTCGCATAGAGGAGCATATGGACAGTCACTCACCCTCGCATCACCAACATGAACATGTTCACGACTTTGATGAAGAACGTGCCCGGCGCTATGACCGCAATGCTCGACAAGCGGTCCCCGGTTATGAAGAGCTGCATAGCATGACCGCTTCGCTCTTAGACGTCAAGTTGAGCAAGGAAGCGCAGGTTTTGGTTGTTGGAGCCGGGACTGGGATGGAACTCCTTACGCTGGCCGCACAACATCCACAGTGGCAACTCACCGGCGTGGACCCATCAGCGGAAATGTTGGCACTGGCACAAGAACGTATACAGGAACGGAGCTGGTCTGACCGCGTGCAGTTACATGTTGGCCACACCCATGAACTGCCTGACGCAGAACGCTACGATGCGGCGACGTGTCTCCTGGTCATTCATCACTTGTCTGATACGGTAGAACAGCGAATCTTATTACACAACATCGCACAGCGATTGAAGTCGGGCGCGCCCTTGATAGTTGCCGAGATGATCGGTGACACCACGTCATCGCAGTTTCGGCAGTTCCTTACCGCGTGGAAGTCTCGTCAGCTCGCCTTTGGTGCAACCGCCGAAGAGGTAGAGCAGCGGGCGCAGACTATATCCTCAGTAGTGCGCTTTTCTTCAGAAGGTGCACTCCGAGACCTGCTGTCGGGCGCAGGCTTTGTGGATTTGCAGCGATTCTTTACCGCGTATTTCTATGGAGGTTGGATGGCGCGTTTACGGTCGTAGCCAATAGTGTTCGGCACTCGTTGTGCAGATGCGTCAATAGGTTCCTTCTCCCTTCGGGAGAAAGTCAGGATGAGGGAAATTGGTGCTCTCTCGTCGCCGGGATTGTCTTGCTCTTCGGCGCTGTCACCCGAGCACGTCGTTGTGGACGGGGGGCCGTGCGGCGTGCGGTCGCGGCGGGCCGGTGGGAGGGCAGCGATGCAATCGGAGCCTCGTTCGCCACAAAGACAATACGATGACAATTGGGACAAAACGCGAGTCTGGGGGTTTTCCGCAGTTCAAGACAGAGGTGCGCTGGTACGTGCAGGTAACACCCCTGACACGTCTCATGTGCAATCGCCACCACGGCGACGCCACCGCAATGCGCGAAGACCCGCTCATACTTAGAGAGGACAAACGGCGTGATGCCTGCGGTCAGGGCGCTACGCTCCTCCTGCGCCGCGCGGAGCACTTCTTGTGTAGCGGCAATCTGATCGAGCAGTACAGCGGTAGTGCGTTGCCGTTCCTCCGCCTGCGTCGGAGCAGCTTCTTCAGCCTGGTGGAGGGTAGCGCTGTCTTTAGTGAACTGCGCCTCCACGGTGCGCAGTGCCCCCTCTATGGCAGCCTTCTGCGCGTCCAAAAGCGCAATCTCTTGTTGGATGTACTCTTTCACCTTTCCAGCACCGCGACGATGTTCACTATGCTTTTTCTCTCGCAATTGGTCTTTGATCTGATCACGCTGCGCGGCGAGCGCGTCACGCGCCTGTGTGGCCTCCAGGATTGTATCGTGGCAGGCTTGCATATCTTGCGCGTTGGCAAGTGCTTGCTCTGTTAGGGCAGCCCGCTCTCCGCCGTCCCGCAGCCGCCGCTCCAAGAGGCAGGCATGTTGCGATAAGCGATGGGCATTGTCGTGTCCCCGCCGCAGCAGTGTAAGGAGCTGCTCTCCGCCGTCGTCATCCTCGGTCGGCGTGTGTCGTGCCTGTGACAGGGTCATACCGGCAAGGTTCCTTTCCGCAAGTGGACACGCCGACTCTCTTCCGTTCGCATGCCAGATCCTTTCCGACGTGAGCTACTCCAACACCACGCCACCGTGCAAGCGGATGTAGGTGCGTAGCACGGGCGACAGGCCAAGTGAGCAGCGGAACGTTGTCTGCTCCAAACACGCATCGGTAAAGTCCACGCCATGCAACTCGCAAAGGGAGAATTCTACCCCCCGCAGATTGGCGTGACAAAAATCAGCGCCGTACAAATCGGCCAGCACAAATCTGGTGCCTTCAAGGTCCGCTTCATTAAAAACCGTCCCTGCAAGATCCACTTTGGCAAACTGCCGATGGCAGAGTCGGCGGCCAATCAGAGCGGTCCGTTTCTCGGTGTCTGTCAAGATCACGGTCAGGTCCTGTGCCATAATCTCTCTCTTTTCTGAAGACCTCTGGTGGCGTGGGCACGTCCCGGCAGCGGAAAACGTACGACTCTGTCCGTCATCGTGTCCTCATGGTTTCCACCCGAACGTCCGGGCTTGTCGTTGCAAGGTATCCTCAAGCTGCTGCGCGAGGTCCGGTACTATCTCCCTCCCCTGCTGCTCGGCAATCAGACACCAAAAGTCATACTGACGGATCTGTTCTTGCGTCTTCTCAGAGAGCCGGTCCCAGTGCTTACAGAGTACATCAAGCCAGTGCATGCTCGTGCGGGCGGTCATGTCCGCATCGCCTACGCTCTCGCGTGCCGATGCTGCGCCATGGCGGGCAAAATTGGCACGAGCAGCCTGAGCCGCAGACCGAGTTGTTCTTGTTTTCCGGTTGCGCTCAGCATGCCGCCCAACTGCCGCGCGAGGTCAGCCGCCGCGAGCAGGCCTGTTTCTGCCGATCCCGGGAGAAAGAGTTGTGGCACGTCCCGAGGCGACACCCATGGGCCTCCATCATCCACCACAACTACGACATCACCAGCCGTGCGCTTGGCGCGGACCACAACCCCTCCGACTGGGGTCACCTCCAACGCGCGATCAATGAGCAATTGCAACGTTCGCGCGAGGAGGATGCGATCCACGATCAGGGACGGCAGGGTCTCGGACAAGACAAAGCGGAGGGTGAGACGCTGGTGATGCGCTTTGAGCGCAAACAGCTCGAACGCACGTTCGAGAAACTCTTTACTATGCACGACTTGCGAGAACACTGCTTTCACTTCCTCCCCGTGATGGTCCACTTATGAGGACCATGTTTTTTTCACCACGGCTCTCCACCGATCGCGAACTCCCGTGAGCATGACGCGCGGTGCTCGTCTGCGTGAGCGCAGCACCTCATATGTTCGTCAGCAATTCCCGGAAGGCCAGGAACCCCCGGAAGGCCGCCAAGAACGCCGGTGGCTTTTCGTAAACCCGCCT
>JAYVFX010001239.1:0-3548 GCA_043772795.1 Deltaproteobacteria bacterium | reverse complement strand
TGAACCGTGGTGTTAGCCTGTCAGGGTAGAGTCCATGACGGTGAAGTGTACCAGTGGTTACGCTGAAAATGTAACACTTATTTGCTTACGAAGCCTAAGAGTCGAGTTTAGGTCGTGCTCCATCTTTGGGAGCTACTCGAACACACGTCGCGCCAGTTCTTCCAACTCCGTCAGTTTGTCTGTCCCTTCGGCGCTGAGCCAAATGGGAAAACGCCAACAGGGATCAGGTTGTTCCTCCTCGTTAAGGGAGCAGCGCTATAGATATAATGAGGTGGCGTCGTTAATCAAGTTGGAGAGAACACGGGATTTGGCGTTGTCTATTTTCTTGGTGGTGAGTTTTGACTTTTGCTGTCATGCCCCATACGCTGTGGTTGCTTCTCTATCGAGAGTTTCTTTTTCTGATAGACCTTGTGGTGGGGAAGGTAAAAAATACTTGTAGAGCAAGAGGAGAAGAATACATGATACGTACTAAAATCGTGACTGGACTTGTGTTTGCGACGTGTGTGGTAGGATGCTCTAGGTTGGCAGAAGCGCAAAATTTATCGAACCGGATCAGTCTGCTCTTCGGCGATCGCGGAATCGAGGCTGCTGTAGACCGCAATGCCGTCCCACATCGTGCTCATTTTACCAGTACGAGTCTGGCGACGCTCGGTCTGCTGGTGAAACAAATGGCCGCGTCTGCTGCCGATTTCCCGGCAATTTCGACTGCGCCTGGGTTTACCTATCAGTACAATACCCAACTGCAGGTGTTTGAGCGATCCTCAAACTTGTTAGGCCCGGTGTTTGTCGAACGGCCAGAAACAATCGGTCGTGGGAAAATAGACCTTGGTTTCTCGTATCTGTATATCGACTTTGATGAACTCAACGGGAAGAAGTTGGATCACCTGTCGTTCCGAGGTTTGTCGCATAATGACTGTTGCAATACTCCGAACCCCCCGCCGAGTCCGAACGTTCCGGCTTTTGAACGAGACACGGCAGACTTATTCTTCCAGAAATTCACTTTGCAATCGCATGTATTCTCTTTGTTTGCGACCTACGGTATCACTGACCGTTGGGATATGAACATTTTGCTTCCCTTTGTTTTTACTCATTTTAAGTTGCGAGCACAGGCAGTGCTGAACAATGAAAGCGGTACGAATACGCACTCGTTTGCCAACGCGCCTGGGCAAACGAGTGTGGTGCGTTCGACATCTGATGATCCCGTTGGCATTGGTGATCTTCTTATTCGGATGAAATATCATCTCTTAGATGTGAACGGATTTAATCTCGCGGCTGGCGCAACGTTACGGCTGCCGACTGGCGATGCCCGTGATTTTCAGGGGCTTGGCGACTATATGCTGACGCCCTTCGTGACGCTCTCGCAGGAGTACGGGCGCATGCATTTACATGCAAGTGGTGGTATCGAGCTGAACTGGGACGCGTCAGACCGCAGCCGTGCCCGCTATGCTGCTGGGGTCGCATTCTCACTGCTTGATCAGCTTGCTTTGAACGTCGATATTATTGGTAGTTCGTACCTCACAACTGACCGCCTCTCGGTGCGCGTACCGCAGTTCGTGAATGCGCCTGGGACGTCCGAGGCGACGCCAAATACACTTCCTGTGATGAGAACCTTCAGCCACAAAATACGACCCGACATGGTTGATCTGGCGGTTGGTTTCAAAGCGAACGTGTATGGGGCAATTGTCGGCTATGCGAACGTCTTCCTCCCGCTCAACGACGATGGGATACGGGCCGACGTGATTCCGTCTGCGGGTTTGGAAGTGAGTTTCTAACGAGCGCGAGTAATATCGATCCCCTCACCCTAGCCCTCTCCCAGTGGGAGAGGGAAGCAGACACGAAAGCGGATGCGGGTGAGGGAGATTTCTGCAATCCAAACAAGGGAGAGCTGTTCTAGCGCACTGCCGTCACTGGGGCCGCTGGCTTTTCATTGCACAAGCCCGCAACAGCATCGAGTGCCTCGCTCAAGTCCTCGATAATGTCCTGCCAGTCTTCGAGTCCCAGCGAGAGTCGTAACATTCCCGGCGCGACTCCACGAGCGAGTTTCTCCGCTGCCGGTAGTGCGGCATGCGTCATCGAATAGGGATTCTCGATCAAGGTTTTGATATGCCCCAAACTCACTGCAAGTGTGATCGAATATGCATGTTCGGCGATATAATCGATAAACGCTTCGGCGACACGGTTATCAGCGCTCGGGTCTTTTACGGTGAATGACAACATCGATCCGGGCGCGAATTTGCCGCGATAATCGGTCATCTGGCGCATGGCGAGTTCACGCTGGGCAAAGTGTTCCAGTCCTGGGTAGACAACTTTAGCGATGAGCGGATGCTCTTGTAAAAACTGGGCGACCTTGGTTGCGCTCTTTTGTTGATTGACCATGCGCGTCGCTAGCGTTGGCAGTCCGTAGACCAGAAACGTCCAGGCGCTTTTTGGCGACAACACCCCGCCAAAATCCTTGCGGTACATCAGCAACGGACTGTGCAAGTCACGTGGGGCAATCACCGCGCCACCCATGTCAGTACCAAACCCGCCAATGTCCTTGGTGAGACTGTGGATGACGACATGCGCTCCAAGTTCGAGTGGGCGCTGACAATAGGGTGTCGAGAAGGTGTTATCGACGATGATCAGAATAGGTTCTTGCCGTCCTTTGTTGACTTCATCGACGACTCGCCGTACGGCGGCGATATCGATAAGCTGAAGGGTAGGATTGACTGGTGTCTCAAAGTAGACCGCACGCGTACGGTCGTTGATGGCGGCACGTAATGCCTGCTCATCGGTGAGATCAACAAAACGCGTATTGACCTGATAGCGAGGGAGCCAATTCGTGAGGAGGCTATAGGTGCAGCCGTAGACGACCCGATGGGCGATAATTTCTTCCCCGGCTTTGACTGTCACTCCTAGTGCCGCGCTCACCGCCGCCATACCGGTAGCGAAACACACGGCAGAGTCTCCCCCTTCGGCATGCGCCAGCGCATCTTCCAACATGCCACGCGTTGGTTCATCAAGGCGATCATAAACGTAGATTGGTACTTGAGATGTGAGGTTCGCTGCATCGTTGGCAAAGTTGGCGAAGCCACGAGCGCCACGATAGGCGGAACTCAGGCGGAACGTTGTCGAGGAAGAGATCGGTGGCACGACATGATGGTCGTAATCCCAGCGTGTGCTGTTGGGAATACCGTGAATCATTTGTGTGCGCATGCGGTATTCGTCTTTTTTTGGTCGACGCGATTTTTTTTCCATATTGTCCCCCGTACCTTGTGTTATCGGAACTACGCGTAGTTTTTGAAGGTATAGCTCTCCTTATTGTAAGCCCGAAAAGGAGATTCGCAAACCTAAATCGGACTACATGACATTGGTACACGCTCTCGCCCCGGCCATAAATGGCCGGGCTACAGAACTGCGCCGGATGAATCCGGCTTCAGCCCCATTCATGGGGCGTTGTGCAGTAGCCCGGCGATTGATCGCCGGGCGGAGAGACGATATCAGTTGTGACAAACTGTACAAATCTCCTGTGTCCGATTTAGGAGGTTGAAAGTCCAGGAGTCTAAGAG
>JAYVFX010001238.1:0-7841 GCA_043772795.1 Deltaproteobacteria bacterium | reverse complement strand
CCCCCACGACATTGACACACTGTCGGACTTTTTGCGCTATCCTGCTTTTCATCCAAAGAATCCTCCTCTTTTTCCCTCATCCTGACCCCTTCGACTATGCTCAGGACAGGCTTCTCCCGGAGGGAGAAGGAACCCCTTGACGCACATGCACAACAAGTGCCGAACACTATTGGGGCGGGCGATGGTAGCCGGGTGATTGATCACCCGGCGCAAGAATCACAGGCTGTACCAGCAGTATACGAATCTCGTGTGATCTGATTTAGGCGCGGTTACGCCGTGGGGAAGATAAACTCACTCGGGGTGAACTGCCAGGTTCCCATACTTGGGGCCAAGTGCCGCGCGTCTGGAGTAACCCATTCTCCTGCGACAGCCGGAATGGCGTGGACGCCGTTACTTATTCTCGATAATGACTTCGACCCGACGGTTCTTGGAGCGCCCGGATGGATTATCCGTGCCGTCGGAATTCTTGTTCGGGGCAACCGGGTAGCGTTTGCCGTACCCTTTCGTAGCGATGCGCTCTCTACTCACTCCTTCATTTTCAAGCGCGGCAGCAACACCGTTGGCTCGGTGTTCCGATAGTGATTGATTCGCAGAATCACTCCCGACGGAGTCGGTGTGCCCTTCGATCGAGACCCGCCGACCTTTGGCTCGGTTGGTGAGGACGCCGGCAATGTCACGAGCCTTATCACGTGCACCGCTGGTCAGGTTGGCTTTGCCAAACTCAAACAAGACATCCGGCAAATTAACGACAACCCCACGTTCCGTTTCCCGTGCCTCAATGTTCTGTTTCTTCAGCTCTTCAAGCAGCTCTCGATTTTTCGCCAGCTCTTGTCTTTGTTGGGTAATGAGCTGATCATTCTCATTCCCAACCTGTTCGCGGTTCTGAAGTTCATTGCCAACGAGGGCACCGCCAGCTGCACCTACTGCTCCACCAATCGCAGCTCCAGCGGCAGGGTTGCCGACTGCAGCCCCGATAATTGCGCCAGTAGCGGCCCCAAGGCCTGTGCCAACAAGGGTACCTTTCTCTCGTGTCGAGAGCGGTTGTGAACAGCCTGCTAAGAAAGTGACAACCGCGACAATTGCAAATTTTCGGACGACATCATCCCTCTTCATGACCCACCCCTCTTAGTATTCATCATCAACGGATCTTTTCGGCTTCCGTTTGAGTTGTTCTAATTCTTGCCGCTGTTGTTGAATCTCTCGACGTTGTTCTTCGATCTGCTGCTGTTGGTCTGTCTGTCGTACCTCTTGGCCTTGCACTTGATCCCCGATGGCAGCACCACCGAGTCCTCCCATTGCGCCACCAATTGCTGCGCCAGCACCTGGATTGCCAACGGCGGCACCGATAATCGCTCCAGTGGCAGCACCGAGTCCCACACCACCCAGCGTACTTTTCTCGCGTGAGCTTAAGGGCTGCGAGCAGCCATTAAGCGTTACCCCCAATACGACGACACCCATCATAACGGCGACGTTCTGTTTTGCCCGCATAACAACCTCCTATTCCACGAAGTCTCTCTAAGTAGGAGCTATGTTACCTGACGTACCTTACCGACTCAACAATAGCGCGTCAGGTGGACATCTGTTCGTGCGGTGTCGTGGCAGGCTGTTTCCACGAGGCCCATAATAAACCGATAACACCAAGTGTGATACAACTATCGGCGACGTTAAAGGCTGGCCACGACCAGTCTCCCCAGTAGAAGAGGAGGAAATCGATCACCTCACCGTACAGGAGACGATCGATTAAATTGCCTATCGCCCCGCCGAGAATACTGGCCGCGGCGACGACGAGTAGCAGTCCCTCTTCCTTCGCGTACATGATAAAAAATAGCAGTGCCGCGATGGCGACTCCCGTAGCGACAAGGAAAAACGGCTGGCGAAACCATTCTGGGGCTTGGGCAAGGAAGCTAAACGCCGCTCCTGGGTTGCGCATGTGGGTAAGGTCGAACAACAAGGGAACGATAGGAACACGCTGGCCAATCTCCAGACTCTGCGCAATCAGTGTCTTCGTGAGCTGGTCAAGAAAAAGGATCACTCCCACAATAACTGCGACGAGGAGTATTCTGTTGTGCACGTCTACCTCTCGATTATCCTTCTCGTTGCACACCAAGCGTGATCTTCATTCCCTCGATATTCACTGCCGCAATCCGATCACCTTGTGGTTGCACTGATTGTAGCGACCGAGCCAGCGTTTCTTGTTGAATATAAGAACGATGGCGATCGATTGCGAGTGTGAGCGCAGAATCGGTCGTATACGTTACCGCGATCCGATCTTCCACCTGGTATCCAGCATCTTTGCGCATTTGCTGGATCTGGTGGACGACCTCACGCGCTAATCCTTCAGCGATCAATTCCTCTGTGAGCACACACGAAAGTTCGATGGAAATGAAGCGATCTGAACGGACATCGGGCGCACCGTCGCGGGCCTGACGCAGAATGTGAATTTCATTGGGTTGAAACGACTCCTCACCCAGAGTGATCGGATCCCCGCCCTCAATGGTGAGCATCTGATCGGGGGAAAGAGTGGCAATCTTCTTACCAACGGCACCGAAGTTCTTGCCAAAGCGTGGTCCCAGCAATTGCGAATTGGGTTTTGCACTCAAGACAACTCTGTCCTCTTCCGCCGTGCTGTACACAACCTCTTTCACATTCAGTTCTTCGCGGATGTATGTCTCCAGCGGCTTCAGTTCATCCAACACTCCTTGTTGGCGGTGGAGAATCACCAGTAAGGGCAGTGGCATACGCACTTTTACCTTGCGTTCGTTGCGCAAGCTTCGTCCGAGTAAGACCACGCGCTGCATCCGAGTTACGCCATCTTCAAGATCCAAATCAACCAGCCGCTCGTCATACGTAGGGAAAGACTCAAGGTGAACACTCTCCGAGACTGGTCCAGCCTGGAGTGTAGCAAGGTTGCGATAGATGGCATCGGCCAAGAATGGCGTAAATGGCGCCATCAGTTTGGCGAATCCGATCAACACCTCATACAGCGTACGGTAGGCGTAGAATTTATCAGTATCTTCGCCCTCGCTCCAGAATCGGCGGCGATTGAAGCGAATGTACCAATTCGTTAACTCATCAAGAAAATCTACCAGGGCTGGGACAACATTATAGAGGCGATACGCTTCCATCTCGGTACTGGTGCGGCGAATCAGCGTTTGCTGACGCGACAGAATCCAGCGATCAAGAATGTTGGGCGAGGACCCAGGTGGGGTCAGTGTCGGTTTCCATTGATCGACCAGCGCGTAGGTGACAAAGAATTTGTACGCGTTCCACCACGGCAACAACAAGCGACGTACAGTGTCGCGCACGCCTTGTTCACTGAAACGCAATTCTTCGGCTCTCACTAAAGGTGAGTTAATGAGGTAGAGTCGCAGCGCATCAGCACCGTGTTCAGATATGACTGCTTCTGGCTCAGGATAATTCTTGAGCCGTTTACTCATCTTCTTGCCGTCTTCGGCGAGTACGAGACCATTGACGACAACGTGATGGAAAGCCGGTTTATCAAACAAGCCGGACGCCATCACCATCAGTGTGTAAAACCACCCACGTGTCTGATCGAGCCCTTCAGCAATAAAATCAGCTGGGAACAAACGGGAGAAGTCTTCTTTGTGTTCGAACGGATAATGGAGTTGCGCATAGGGCATCGACCCACTTTCAAACCAACAGTCGAAGACATGTGGAACTCGGCGCATGACCCCTTTGCCTGATGGAGCGGGAAAGGTGAGGTCATCGACAAACTCACGATGCAGGTCCGTGACGCGTGTTCCGGTCCGTTGAGCTAATTCTTCGACACTGCCCAAGCACATCACTTCTTTGCCGTCGTCGCTCTGCCAAATCGGTAGTGGCGTGCCCCAATAGCGGTTACGGCTAATTGCCCAGTCGCGTGCGCCTTCGAGCCAATTGCCAAACCGACCATCACGCAGATGGTCAGGAACCCACTCGGTGAGTTTGTTATTGGCAACCAGCCGATCACGAAACTCCTCCACGCGTATAAACCAGGTATTCACGGCGCGATAAATCAACGGCGTGTCACTCCGCCAGCAAAACGGGTAGCTATGGTTGATCGTCGCTTGGTGAATCAGCTTCTTTTCTCGCTTGAGGCGCTCAATGATTTTAGGATCGGCTTCTTTGACATGCAACCCAAGAAAGTCGCTTATTGGCGCAGTGAACTTTCCTTCGTCATCAACCGGGTTCACCATCTCGATCCCGGCTTTCTGACAGGCATAGAAGTCTTCTTCACCAAACGCTGGCGCAATGTGAACGATGCCTGTGCCGTCTTCGGTGGTGACATAGTCAGCAGGAACGACACGAAAAGCTCCCGCTTCTTTCCGTTCGGCAAAATAGGGGAAGAGCGGTGCAAAACGACGGCCCACGAGATCCGTCCCTTTGTAGCGTGCCTCGACGGTATACGTTTCGGATTTCGGGAAGTACGCTTTTACTCGCGCTTCAGCGAGAATGTAGCGAGTGCCATCAGAGTGGTCGCGTACTTTGACATAGTCAATCGTTGGTCCGACCGCGAGTGCGAGGTTACTGGGTAAGGTCCATGGTGTTGTTGTCCAGGCAGTGAAGAACGTATTCTCTTCACCGTCAGCGGCAAAGCGAACCGTGATCGCCGGGTCCTGGACGTCTTTGTAGTTGAGGTTAGCCTCGAAGTTCGACAACACCGTACCGAGACGGGTGGAGAAAGGCAACACTTTGTGACCTTGATACACGAGGCCTCGGTCCCACAGCTGCTTAAATGCCCACCATACCGTTTCCATGAAGGAGAGGTCCATAGTGCGGTAGTCATTGCGAAAATCAACCCAACGGCCCATGCGGCGGACCGTCTTTTCCCATTCCTGGGTATACCGCAGAACGATCTTACGACATTCTGCATTAAAGCGGTCGATACCGAAACGTTCGATGTCACTTTTGCCACTCAACCCCAACGCTTGTTCGATTTCCATCTCGACCGGCAGGCCATGGCAGTCCCAACCAAAGCGGCGTTCGACATAGCGGCCTCGCATCGTCCAGAAGCGCGGGATGATGTCTTTAATCGTTCCAGCTAAGAGATGGCCATAGTGCGGCAGACCGGTGGCGAACGGCGGACCATCATAAAAGATAAACGGTGGCTGATGCCGGGTTTTCTCCAGACTTTTCGCAAAAATATCTTTCTCGTCCCACAATTTAAGGACATCTACTTCCACTTCGGCAAGTTTAACGTTTTCTGCCACCGGTTCCATGTTGTTGTCATCCTACAATGAATTTTCGCTGCAAAAGAGCCACCTATAGGGAAAACACACCAAGATGTGGATTGAGCGCATCTCGTTTTTTTCCTCTCCCTTGAGGGGAGAGGACACAGGAGAGGGTGATCGCCGCGGTTGCCCCCCCTCTCTCTGGCTCTCTCCCTCCAGGGGAGAGAAGACCTGACGCTGCAGCTCCTTGCCTTTGCTACTCCACATCTTGCTGTAGCGTTTTTATAGGCTATAGACTGAGGCTGAGTTTGGCTAGTGGGCAAACTGTTGCAAAAATTTGCTTGGTCAGAGGATTTGACAGCAAGGAAGAAGTCACCGCATAATCGCCGGCATGAAAGAGCAACCGGCAGCGGTGACGCCCGCCGAGACGCGCAAGCTCGCGGCGATCATGTTTACGGACATTGTCGGCTTCAGCCGGCAGATGGGTGCAGACGAAGCCCGCATGCTGCGGCTGCTCGACGTCCATAACCAGCTCATGCAGCACGCCGTCGCGACGCATCACGGCCAGGTCATCAAAACTATTGGTGATGCCTTCCTCGTGGACTTTCCCTCCGTCGTCCAGGCCGTGCAGTGTGCTCAAGCCGTCCAAGCTCAGTTACGCGCGCGCAATACAGAGCATGAGAACGCGGAGCAGATTCACATCCGCATTGGCATTCATCTCGGTGACATCGTGCAGAAAAACGGCGATGTGTTCGGCGACGGGGTGAACATTGCCTCACGGCTACAAACTCTTGCCGAGCCGGACACGATCTGCATCTCTGACATCGTCTATCGCGACGTAGCCAAGAAGATGGATGTGGGCACGGTGGTGTCGCTGGGCAAGCCTAAGTTGAAGAACATCGCCGAACGGTTCGTTGTCTATGCCCTGCTACCCGAGTCACCGAAAGGGTTACGCCAGACCTTCCGAGTCCAGCGGTTGAAGTTCTCCCGTCGTGTGCGCCCGCTGCACCTCATAGCGATGGCCGGGATGGTACTGGTGATGTTCTCACTCATCACCGCCCGTTATTTTCCCGGCTTTCTCCCTAACTCCAAGTCCCTTCCTCTTCCCGACAAACCCTCCATTGTTGTGTTGCCCTTTGACAACATGAGCAAAGATCCGGGACAAGACTACTTCAGCGATGGTATTACCGAGGACATCACCACGGACCTCTCCAAGATTGCCAGCCTCTTTGTTATCTCCCGTAATTCCGCGTTTACCTACAAGGGCAAAGCCGTCAAGGTGCACGAGATCAGTCGCGAGATGGGGGTGCGATACGTCTTAGAAGGCAGTGTGCGGCGCACTGAGGACCACGTCCGGATTACCGCGCAGCTCATTGACGCCACCAACGATCATCATCTCTGGGCGGAACGCTATGATCGGCCCCTCAAAGACATCTTTGCCCTACAAGATGAGATCGTGCAGAAGATTGTGACCACGCTGAAACTACAGCTCACCTTGGAAGAGCAAGGATATATCGTGCGCAAACACACGGACAACTTGGAGGCCTATGACTTTTACTTGCGTGGGGTGGCGTATCTTTGGAGCGCCACAAAGGAGACCACTGCTCAGGCGCGGCAGATGTATGAGAAAGCTCTTGCCCTGGACCCGCAGTATGCCGAGGCGTGCGCGGGGCTGGGTGCGACCTACTGGATGGAGCGGGCCTGGCGCTGGAGCGCAGACCCCCAGAACCTGGAGCGTGCGTTAACGTTGACACAAAAGGCCCTAGCCCTGGACGACTCCCTGCCGGAAGCCCATTCGCTTTTGGGCATGATTTATGCGGCGCAACAGCAGTATGACCCAGGCATTGCCGAAGGCGAACGGGCCATCGCCCTCGATCCCAACAATGCGAACAGCTATTTTTTCCAGGCGGAGATGCTGAACGGCGCGGGCAGACCAGAAGACGCTCTGCGGATGGTGAAGCAGGCGATGTTGCTCAACCCCCGCTATCCGCCCTTCTACCCATGGAGCTTGGGTTGGGCCTACTCCTCGACCGGGCGGTATGCCGAGGCGATCACCGCGCTGAAGGAAGCTATTAGCCGTATGCCCACCCATCTATTTGCCCACCGCGTCCTGGCTGGCAGCTACGTACAGCAGTGGACCTCGCAACAAAGTGTGGATGCCCAAACGCTGGAGCAGGCGTTAGCGGCGGCGCAACGGAGCATTGCCCTCAATGACGCCTACCCCGCGAGTCACGCGATCCTGGGCGTTGTCTATCTGTGGCAAAAGCAGTATGAGGAGGCCCTTGCCGAAATGGAGCGAGCCGTCGCCCTCGGTCCCAACGCTGCTGATGGCTATGCGGCTCTGGCTGAGACGCTGAGCCGGGTGGGCAGGCCGGAGGAAGCGGTTAGGATGGTAGAGCAAGCGCTGCGCTGCAAACCTTTTGTTGTGGATCAGCATTTAAACTTTATAGGCGCCGCCTATTACCTGGCCGGGCGGTCTGAAGAGGCCATTGCGCCGCTGAAGCAATATCTCAGCCGCTACCCCAATATTCTACCTGCCCATTTGACTCTAGCAGCCGTCTACAGCGAGTTGAGAAAAGAAGCAGAAGCCCGTGCCGAGGCGGCGGAAGTCCTGCGCATCAATCCCAAGTTTTCACTGGAAGTTCACAAGCAGAGAGCACCGATCAAGGA
>JAYVFX010001237.1:0-7185 GCA_043772795.1 Deltaproteobacteria bacterium | reverse complement strand
CTCTTATACGACCACTGTGGTGGTATCCGTGGCGGCAAGAAACTTAAAGCCGTAATGCCCGGCGGTTCGTCCTTCCCGCTCCTAACGCCTGACCAGATTGATGCACCGATGGATTTCGACTCCATGCGCAAGATCAACGCCTTTCTTGGCTCGGCGGGCGTTATCGTGATGGACGAAGATACCTGCATGGTGAAAGCACTAGAAATTATCGATCGCTTTTATCATCATGAATCGTGCGGACAGTGTTCGCCGTGTCGTGAAGGAACGGGCTGGCTCCACAAGCTGTTAGTCCGCCTCGAAGAAGGGAACGGCAAGCTCGAAGACATCGAGCTGATGGACAAGATTTCGACCAACATGACGGGGAACACTGTCTGTGTGTTGGCTGATGCAGCGGCGATGCCTACCCAGAGTTTTCTCTCCAAGTTCAAAGATGAATTTGTTGCGCATGTTACTCTTGGACGGTGTCCGTTTAAGAAAGAAGGCAGTGCTCACCGTCACCAGCATGCGGCGTAACGCAGTGATGAGTAATGAGTGATGAGTGATGAGTGATGAGTGATGAGTGATGAGTGAGAGAAAAGAACGAGCGTAACAAGACGAAATGCTTTCTGTCCTGTGCTTGTTACTCATTACTCATCACGCGGTACTGTATTTGAGGAACAAATGCCAACAATCGAAATCGACGGAAAAAAAGTCACCGTCCCCGACGGATGGAATGTGATTCAAGCGGCAGAACAGCTTGATATTGAGGTGCCGCATTATTGTTATCATCCTGGTTTGAGTATTTCCGGCAACTGCCGCATGTGTTTGGTGGAAATTGAGAAGATGCCCAAGCTGCAGATCGCCTGTAACACCAAAGTGACAGAAGGTATGGTGGTGAAAACCGCAAGCCCGAAGGCGAAAACTGCGCAAACTGCGGTCCTGGAATTCATTCTCGTCAATCATCCGATCGACTGCCCGATTTGCGACCAGGCTGGTGAGTGTAAGCTGCAAGACTACTACATGGATTATGGCAAACACCATAGTCAGATTCCTTTGGAAGCGAAGGTCGAGAAGAAGAAAGTGGTCGATATCGGACCGCAGGTTGTGCTCGACCAGGAGCGCTGCATTCTCTGCGCTCGCTGCACCCGCTTTCTCGATGAGGTGACGAAAACGAGCGAGCTTGGTCTTTTTGCTCGTGGCGATCATACCTACATTGATGTTTTCCCTGGCAAGAAACTTGAGAATCCCTACTCAGTAAATGTGGTCGATGTCTGTCCGGTTGGCGCGTTGACGCAAAAAGATTTTCGCTTCAAGGCACGGGTGTGGTATCTGGAAAAAGTTGAGTCGGTCTGCACAAAGTGTGCAAACGGATGTAACATCGATGTCTACCATCGCCGTGGGCAAATGTTCCGCTTCCGCCCACGAGCGAACCAGGACGTGAATCAATATTGGATGTGTGATGAAGGTCGCCTCTGGTACAAAGAGTTGCAGAAGGAGAGTCGGATTCTTCGCCCCGTCGTGCGAGAGCATGACGCATCTACGCCGATCTCTTGGGAACACGCCGTGAACCGAGTGGTCGAACGCGTCTCTCAAGCCAAAGAGCAACATGGCGCGAAAGCGATTGCGGGAATTGTCGGCGCCAAGGCGACCAATGAAGAGGCGTATTTATTTTCCCGTCTGTTACAAGAGCAGATCGGCACAACCAACGTTGCTGGTTTCTCGTGGTCACCGGCCAATGCGTTTCATGACGATTTCTTGATTAAAGCTGACAAAAACCCGAACACGCAGGGATTGAAAGCCCTCGGGCTGTTAAATGGCGGACCGACAGCGGCTGATGTGTTGAATGCAGCAGAGAAGGGTGAAGTCAAAGTCCTTTTGGTTTTTGCCGCGGATCTCAGTGCTGCCTTTGCACAAGATAAACTCGACAAGGCGTTGGGGAACGTCGAGGTCCTTGTTTGTGATACAGACTACAGTGGCATAGCTCAGTACGCTGATGTGCTCCTGCCGATTGGTACCGCCCCAGAAACCGACGGAACCTATACGAATCACGCAGGACGAGTACAGCGTGCCCGCCAGGCGTTCCCTCCTCCGGGTGAGGCAAAAGCAGGATGGGAGGTCCTAGCGACATTGCGCGGGAAACTCGGCGGTACTGAGCCCGTCTCAATCACTGAAGTCTTCGGCGAATTGGCACAGAAAGTGACTACCTTTGCTGGCTTGACCTATGGCAAGCTCGGGTCGCATGGTACCCCACTGCCGAGTTAGATACTGTTGGGGAATGGTTACGTTTCTGCCCCAACTCGCAAAAATCCCCCCGCGGTGCGCGGCCCCCTTTGCAAAGGGGGCTTTTCGATTCTCCCCTTTGTAAAGGGGAGACAGAGGGGATTTCGCCAACAGTATCGAGTTAGCACGACACCTGGACTTCCATCTTGTAGGGGCATGGCAACATCATGCCCCTTTATTTTTAGGGAAGAGAATTTTTTCTCGGCTTGATCGAAAAGGTACTCAGGTCTAGGATCGCGATATGTGTGCTGCCGTTACCCCAACGCTATATCGCTTCACTCGCGATGAATACGATCGCATGGTAGATCTCGGACTACTCGTGGATAAACGAGTCGAGTTACTAGATGGAGAAATAATCGCCATGCCACCGCAAAACCCACCTCATGCAGGAACAACGAGTGGTCTTGCTGTCGGAGTAATTCGTTTACTTGGCGCAAATTTTACGATTCGCATACGAGCGCCAATTGTCCTCAACGACTGGAGTGAGCCAGAGCCAGATGTTGCTATTTGTCGTCTTGACCTGAACCACTACCGAATCGAGCACCCGAAGGCAAATGACATACTGCTCCTGATTGAGGTAGCAGAGACGAGCCTCTCTTACGACCGTGGGCGTAAAGTTGCCGCCTATGCAGGGAGTGGTATTCCAGAATACTGGATTATCAACCTCGTTGACCGACGTATTGAGGTGTTCAGTGATCCTGATCTTGTGACCCAACGATATCGCCAAGAACGGTTTGTCGTTCCCGGCGATACTCTGACACTTCCGGGTAGAGTGAATCTTGCAGTCTCTGATGTTTTGTAGTCACTGATTTCGTAGGTCCTATTTGGAACATGACTGGATAAAAGGATAAACGGAGAAATGGAGAAGAGGGCGACTTCTTTGTTTTCCTTTTACCCGTCTTTTAGATACGCCCAATCAACGTATCCGCACTCTGCTTGATGAAATCCTGGACAACCTGCTCCGTTTTTGCCCGTGGAAAAGGGATCACACGATGTACGCCTAGGTCCGCATATTTTTTTGCCGTGTCGAGGTCGAGCGCGGGACCGGGAGTGATGCTAATCTCTAGCTCCCCGAGTCCTTTCGGACGATTCACTTCTTGTGCAGCCTTTTTGAGTCCAGCCAGACATTCGGCAGTCTTCGTTAGATCAAGCGCGAAACCGTACCAGCCGTTTGCATATTGCACCGCCCGACGAAACGCCTCTGGTGTGTGTCCACCGATGACAACCGGAGGATAGGGTTTCTGCACAGGTTGGGGTTTAGCTTGAATCTTGGCGAACGAGACAAACTTTCCTTGATAGGCTGGTTGGTCCTGCGTCCAGATCGCTTGCATCGCTTGCAAATACTCCATTGAGCGCGGACCTTTATTGTCAAACGGAATTCCTAGCGCATCGAATTCTGCTTTGAGATAACCGATACCCAGACCGAAAATCAGCCGACCATTTGACACGACATCGACACTAGCAAGCTCTTTTGCCAGAACGAGTGGGTTGCGTTGTGGGAGAATGATAATGCCAGTGCCCAGTTTGATCTTTGTTGTGTGAGCAGCAACAAAGGCTAACGCAACGGCGGGATCAAGCAGTGGATACTCTGGCGGCAGTGGTGAGGGCGGTGCTTGCGGGTCGGGAAGAACAACATGTTCTCCTGTCCAGACAGATTCAAATCCCGCAGCTTCGGCTGCCTTCGCGGTCCGCGCCGCAACATTTGGGTCACTACAAACATTCATATTGATGCCGAACAAGCCAAGTTTCATGAAAACCTCCTCCTTGGAGAGTTGCTAAAGAATAGTGAGTAATTTGCGCGAACCTATATGGCTTCGTTTCTCGCTGCAAGTCTGCAAAATAGCTCGATTGAGGGATCTTTATTCCCTCCAAAAGTTAGACAAGTAAAAAATAAAAAGCTATACTCCTCGCACTTCGACCCTAAGCTGTTGAAGTGGGATGACTGGATGGGGTGGTTGGTGCGGAGGTGGGTTGATGCTGCGGTTGGCTGGGGTTGTCTTTCTTACCCTGTTTCTCGCTGGATGTGCGAAACAGTGGGATCTTGTCACTAAACTACGTGAACAGCAACTCGACGTCCAAGAAACGGATAGAGGTGTTGTCGTCACTCTGCCATATGTCTTTTTCGCGTTTGGCAGCGCGGATCTCAATCCTGAAGCGCGTAAAACGGTCGATGCTATCGCTACGATTCTCAACCATCCACGCGCAGAGAAGCGGAATCTCGCCGTTGAAGGGCATGCTGACGCCGTCGGTCAGCCGGAGGCCAACCGTGCGCTGGCACTAGCCCGCGCCGAAACCGTATCGAACGAACTCATTGTGAATAGTTTGCGGCGCGAGCGCGTAACGACGCACGGCTATGGAGAAGAGCGTCCGGTCGCACCCAATACGAATCCTGACGGTACGGATAACCCGGAAGGGCGGGCGAGGAACCGTCGCGTAGAAATTGTGATCGAAAAAGAGTGAGGATGAAAGTGAAGACTCCAGGTTGTAACACGTGGTGTGGCGGAGGTGAGGAAGTATGACAACGGAAAGAACGACACGATGGGCAGGATACACGTTTCTGAGACTGCGGTTCTCTTCTCGCGTCTTATGGCGATGGGGAAGTCTAGCACTAGGAGTGATAGCCGTGATTAGCGTCAGCGAGAACGGCCGAACGTTCGCCTCGTTACTCACGGACTCGCGCGCGCGTGATGAGGCTTCTGTCCCCAGGCATGAACGATCATCCCCGATGCCGTTGACACCCCAGCCTTCGGGTCTCGCTCTTCGTGGGCTCGATCTTCTCCGCAGCATCGAACTCGGCGAGATAGCTCATGCTACGGCGTTGTTAGCTGCTGGAGTTTCGGAGAATGCCAAAGACCCGCAAGGCTGGACTCCGTTAATGCTGGCCGCACGCCAAAACCAGGCCGCTCTCGTTTTCGCGTTATGTACGAGAGGCGCAGATCCGAATGCTCAGAATGTGAAGGGAACGACCGCGCTCATGCTAGCGGCCAACAACGGGCATCAAGAGATCGTTCGCCTGCTGATCGATCGCGGTGCCAAGGTGAACATACGAACTCCCGCCGGCTGGACCGCCCTCATGTATGCTGCATGGAAAGGGCACTCTGCGATTACTGCAGAGCTGTTGCATGCGGCTGCTGACCCGACCATAACAGATTCGCAGCACTGGACCGCGGGTATGTATGCGGCGTGGCAGGGACACACGGAAACGGTACAGGTCTTACTTGGCGCTCAACGGAACAATGCCCTGACTGCGAGTGAAAGAAAGCAGGCGCGCGCTCTGGCCCTTAATCAAGGACACGCTGCGGTTGTTCGCCTGTTGGACCACGCAGAAAAACACGGATAAGAGAACGACAATCGTTTAGTGATACACAACCTCGACCCGATCAAGATAGCGACTGAGCTCGTACTGCCAACGGCGAACCGAGTCTTGGTTTTTTGCCAGTGCCGCTTCTTCTAAGCACTGGCCAATACTGGTGAGGGCATCAAAGCCAAAACTACCGCCAGAGCCACGCATCTTGTGACCAAGCTCTTGAATCGTCTGGTAATCCCGATATTCTAACGCTACCAGAATCGAGGTGGCAGCCCCACGTTGGTCTTGTAGATACTGGGGGATGATAGATCGAATCGTCTGAGAAATACTGACCTGTACGAGTGGGGCAGTATCAGACTCCTGTAGCGAGAGGGGAGACGCTGAACCGCAGTGGGCCGTAAGCACATCGAGGAGTACCTGCTTCTTGATCGGTTTCGTGACGTGGGCTGTGAAGCCGGCTGCGAGGCACTCTTGAATTTCCTCTTTTACCGCTGAAGCAGTGAACGCGACAATTGGGACTGGTGGCTGCTGATGTTCTTGTTCCCATTCTCTCATGAGCCGTACCGCTGAAGGACCGTCGAGCTGTGGCATGTGAATATCCATCAAAACGATATCGTAGAGAGCTACTTTGAACTTCTCCACAGCAACCCAACCATTTTCTGCCGTTGTGACGCGGTGAGGAGCGTGTTGGAGATAGGCCTGGATAACTACGCGGTTGTAAGCGTCATCGTCCACTAGCAGGATCCGTAGAGCAGGTTGAGCGGTGATTGTTTCAGTTTCTGTGCGCAGGTGGAGAGGCGCGGGTAGTGCAGGCGTTCCAGTAAGAATTTCATGAATCGTCGCGAGAAGTCTGTCTCTTTTTACAGGTTTTGTTTCAGACGGTAGGCCTAATGCTTGGCAGCGCGAAATATCTCGACTGCGCCCCGCAGTAATGAGCATGAGGATTTTGAGGTTCTCCACGCCTGGTTGTGTCTGGCACGTATAGGCCATTTCAAAGCTCTCTTCCGTCGGGATATCACTGTCGAGAAGCAAGAGATGATACGGTACCCCATCTCCCTTTTGCCCTGTGAGGGCTGCCATTCCCTCGCTGCCAGTGGCTACACTGTGAACCTCAGCCCCCTGAGAGGACAAAGTCTCGTGAATAACGCTGCGCGTGGTTGCGTTATCATCGACAACTAACGCCTTCACTCCTACTAATGGGAGAGTGACAGGAGGTTTTAGCGCTTGAGCTTCCACTTGCAGGTGCAACGGCATTGAGAAGAAGAACGTACTTCCGTACCCTATCTGACTCTGTACCCAGATACGCCCTCCCATGAGTTCGACCAAGCGCTTGGTAATCGCTAATCCCAGTCCTGTTCCGCCATAGCGGCGCATGGTTGAAGAGTCGGCTTGTGTAAAACTGTCGAAAATCACCGAAAGTTTGTCTGAGGGAATGCCGATACCGGTATCACGCACGGAGAACTCTAACTGGCAGGAGTTTAAAGTTTTAGGTTTAAGGTTCAAGGTTTGAGCACTTGAGGCTTGAGGCTTGAGGCTTGAAGGGGAGGGAACCCAGCCCCCGACCCCTGAATGACTTTGAACTTCAATGACGACTTCGCCTTGTTCAGTGAACTTGATGG